>JALVSV010000001.1 GCA_027024125.1 Methylothermaceae bacterium
GGCAATAACGAAAGTCGCCATGCCCTTGTTATAGCTGGCGCCAACGGTCTTGGCGTCATTCTGGCCACCACTGATACCCGCAGAATTCCCCGCTGTGGATGCGCTGGCAGAAGCACCAGCGGTAATGGCCACGGCCTGGGCATTGGCGCTAAACTCAAAATTGCCACTGGTGAACTCCTCGAAGGCCCGCTTGTCCTGGAAGAAGATGATTTGCGTATATGCCTCTCCTCCCAGTTGAAAACCAATACTGACCTGAGTCATGGCTGCAGTCCCCACTTTGCGCCCCTGAGCATAGACACAACCCTTTCCATAGGCCCCGCCCACACCAATGCCTCCCTTTCCGATGCTGGGGAAAATGGCATAGCCATAGCTGTTGTCGAAGAAACGGGCACTGTCACCGGCTTTTTGGAATAACTGAACAGCATCCTGGCACTCGTCCGCCCAAACCTGGCCCGCTGAAAATACCAGTAACAGGAGGCTGATGAAGATTCCACGCACTTTCATTGTCGTCATTCTGTAACTCCTTGTTTCAGGTTTCACGAAAAGTATGTCCCAAACTTCACAGGACATTGTTTAGCTTAGACAAGAACATCCTAACAAAATTCCTGTAGCCACCGACCGGTGTCTTTGAATCTCAAAGAAGCACCATCACTTTCAGTAGTGCAAGCCATTGAAAATGAAAGAAGCGGGAAACTTTGTTTTGAGCTTCTACAGTTGAAGGATTCTTAATCGAACCGGCAACCATCAAGCCATGGACTGGTAGTAGAGGTTCTGGGGATGCTGAGCTTCGACAAAGAAATACCAACGCTCAGCCATCAACCCAAGGTACTGCACCACAAAGGCCGTTACAGGCAGGTAGGGCGAAGCCAGCCAGTAGGAGGCGCCCAGCAGCAACACCGGCAATACGAACACCGCCAGAAGGAAGAATCCATAAACCAGCCGGACAGTCCCTGCTGAGGCGCCATGAAAAAACTCGCGGGTGTTGAAGGAGCCCCCCATGAATCCCTGTGACTTCTGCTCGATCTGATTGTGGCGGATACCGATCGCTGTCTGCAGTGTGCTTTTATGCACCAGATTGTGATTGCGGCGCAATGAAAGCCAGCGGCTCACACCGGCCGCAAAGGTAAAAATCACCGCCCAGGTTCCATAGAAACCCACCAGATCCACACCACTCCAGGCAGAAAAGGCTGCCGCCAGCATAAACCCTGAAGACAAACCAAACAGGGTGAAGTTGATCAAGGTGAGCGGACTATGCCACTCCTCTATAAACTTGATACTGGCATAGATCATGGCGGTACAGAAATACAGAGCAAAAGCCGCAAGAGCGCCAAGCACACCAAGAATCAGGCTACCATCAACCGAGATTACCCCCTGAATGGTAAACAAGGGCGTGGTCAGGCCAAAGTAATGCACCAGACCATACAGAGTGACAAAGAGCATCAGCAGTGGCAGTACAATGACCTCTCGGGAAAGCCAGGAGGTCCGCCACTTGGCGGCAGAGCGCCAGGCGCGCTCTGGATGCCCCAGGTGAAAGAACGAAGCCAGAAGACCTGCAACAAGGAACATCAGACTAAGTGCCGATCCCATGGCATAAAAACGGATACTGTCCTGGGGTTGCAGCAGATTGGCCAGGGAGTAAACCTGTCCCGTGACCAGGGCCAGGAACAGTCCCTGGCCAACGCCGATAAGGGTGGTGAGGAATATGACCGAAAATGCGGGATGCATACAGTTCTCCGAATAAGCGCTTGATCAGAAGGAAACGTCGTCCAGGGTTTCGCCTTCCGCTGCCGGAAGCGGAGCTTCCTTCTTCAGCGGGTTGTCCGCCCGCTCCAGTTCGTCCTCGAAGATCTGGATGCGGGTCTTGCGCCGTGGCAGGTAGTGGTTGGCCGGCTTGGTACCCCATTCAGGCATAAGCTGGTACCCCCCTTGTTCACGGATGGCCATAGAGACTTCCGAGTCAGGATCATGCACGTCACCGAAAAGGCGGGCGCTGGTGGGACAAGCCAACACACAGGCGGGCTTGCGCTCGGCCTCAGGCAAGGTGTCATTGGCGATGCGGTCGATACACAGCGTGCATTTCTTCATCACCTTCTGATATTCATCCAGTTCCCGCATACCGTAGGGACAGGCCCAGGAACAGTATTTACAGCCGATGCACTTGTCATAGTCCACCAGCACTACGCCATTGTCCTCCCGCTTGTAGGATGCGCCTGTAGGACAGACAGGCACGCAGGGCGGCTCCTCGCAGTGCAGGCAGCTCTTGGGGAAATGCACGGTTTCCGTGCGGGGAAACTCCCCTACTTCGAAGGTCTGCACCCGGTTGAAGAAAGTCCCCGTGGGGTCCTTGTCGTAGGGGCGGTGATCCGTCAGAGGACCGGCCCAGCCGGAGGTATTCCATTCCTTGCAGGAGGTCACGCAGGCATGGCAGCCTACGCACACGTTCAAGTCAATCACCAGGGCCATTTGTGTCATTTTGAGATACCTGCCTTTTTACGGAACTTGCCGGCAAAATAGGCCTGCCAGCGGCCCCGGCGCACCTGCTGTCCGGGCACGGGTTTCTGGGGCACGAACTGAGGAGACGATATCTCCGGCTCCTCGGGGCCTGCCTTGTAC
>JALVSV010000002.1 GCA_027024125.1 Methylothermaceae bacterium
ACCCACCCGAGCCCATCCCGAACTCGGCAGTGAAACAGTGTTTCGCCGATGATAGTGGGGGCCCAGCCCCCGTGAAAGTAGGACACCGCCAGGCTCCCTATACAAAACCCCCACAGACCAGCTCCGTGGGGGTTTTTTATATGTCCCATCTCCCCTATTCCCCCAACCCAAATTCAAGCCCCATCATCACCAATACTCCTATGGCAACACCGGCATTGGCATGATGCGGGTTGCCTCTACTTTGTGACTCCGGGATCACTTCAGACACTACGACGTATATCATTGCTCCAGCGGCAAGACCCAATCCGTAAGGTAGGATGTTTTCAAAAGTCTCCATGCTCAGGGCACCTAGAATGGCAAAGATAGGATCTACCATGGCGGAAAGTTGCCCAAAGAAGAAGCTTTTTCCTGGTGACAATCCGCTTCGAAGTAGTGGTACGGCTACGACAATGCCTTCGGGGAGATTGTGTAGGCCTAAGGCAAGGGTGAGAACAAGTGCATCGTGTAATTCTAACGAGGCATGACCGTATTTTACCCCTGAGAAGGAAATACCCAGGGCCAGTCCTTCCGGAACATTGTGAAGTACGATAGCAAGTACCAACAGTAGTGTTCGATTGAATTGCTGGCTTGGCTGAGCGATTGCACGTGCTGTATCGATCACTGGCAGCGCAGGTAAAACACGATCTACATACTGAATCAAGAACCACCCAAGCATGAATCCAGTTGATGCTGGGAGCCATTGAATGTTTCTAGGAAGTTCTGCAGTTTCAATCGCGGGATCCAACAATCCCCAAAAACTGGCAGCAAGCATAATGCCTGCGGTCACTCCCATCATCAGATCCAGATTCTGTCGCCGTGTTTTTGCATATAGCAGTACCGATGCGGCACCTAGGGCTGTGAACAGCCAAGTGAACAGACCGGCCAAAAGGGATTGGATGACAGGATTTAAGTCGGCAAATCCGTACATAGTGGTTGCAAGTTCGAATTTGCCGATCAGTGTTGCGGAATTCTAGGAAGCAGTCAAACGCTGAATTATTTATGTTTCGAGGCAACGATATAACAACTCTTTGACGTTTTCGGGTTCAAACGGTTTGTCACAAATAGCCGATACACCAGCCTGTTGTATCGCGGCCAATCTTGCTTGGTTTTGTTCACTGGTGACCATAAGGATAGGCAAATAGGGGTTGTTCAGTTCCGTACGGATGAATCTGGTCAGTGCTCTGCCATCCATGTTCGGCATGTTGTAATCTGTGACGACAAGGTCGAAATCCATGGTTTTCATGATTTCCACTGCCTCTGCCCCGTCTGCTGCTTCAGTCACAGCGATGATTCCCATATCTTTCAATACTCGGTGAATATGCCGTCTGGCAAGTCCGCTGTCATCAACTAGAAGCACTTTAAGCTCATTTGTATCGTAGTTTTCCAATTCCAGCTCAGCCGGCTCTATATATTGCAGCGTGGTCGTCAGTGCCTGTTGTAAATCGTGGTGATAGAAAGGTTTGGGCAAGATGGCGACAACGCCCGCTTGACGAATAGGCTCCAGTTCTTCTACCCGGGTTTCACTGGAAACCAACATGAAAGGCAGGTTATTGAACTCAGTGTTCTCACGCAGGGATGCCAAAAGATCCACTGCAGTCATATCGGGCAGATACATGCTGCTGATCACTAAATCCGGAACATACCTGCTCATTTGATTGAGCGCTTCTTGTCCGGTATGAGAGATCTCGATTTTCGAGACCCCTTGGCCTTGTAAGTGTTGCTGGATGATCTTGGCCTGGGTCACAGAAGGTTCAATCAATAATATAGCTAGGTCTTGTATCGCTAGCGCTTCCAAACCAGTCTCCCTATTTTGCTCCTGATACATAAAGCATAGGCGAACGCGATGTGTTCTCAAGTGGAATGGACTTATACAAAAAAATGCCCCAAGACATGATTCGTCTCCCAATCTTCAGTGGTGAATTGAGTCTTTTGTACCTCTATGAGTAGACGCTGTTTTCGTCAGGAATGATGTGTGTCTCTGATTTTGATTTCCCGCCTGATGTAGGGAGCCGTCAATATAATTTGCTGTGGCTGCGACAAGGTGTTTGTTAACATGAACCATCTTTTACCGAATGAGTACAGCTTGTAGGTAGTTATGCACAAACAGGCATGACGTGTGGTTCTTGTTGTCAAGTGTTTTTTGGTGTGACTGGCCATAAAGAGGGTTAGCTATAACCTACTGAAATTAAACACCAAACAAACCCTGGATGAAAACTTTACAGATTGATGAAAAGTCAGAAAAAATGTGCTATCGGGACATCTGTTAGCAAGTTACTCACAAAGTTATCCACAGAATCTGTGGACAAAGCTCATAGGGTGATTTTGATGCAGCGCTGTGATCATTCCCTTTCCGTACAGCGAGTTTGTACACAGCTTGTTGGTTGCCCCATATAGAGTTCACTATTTTTCCAGTCTATTGAATTTCAATGAAATATTCTTGGTTAGAGTGATAGATTCCGCTGTTTGGATGCGTCTGTTCGCTGTTTTTCCACAATCTTATCCACAGGATGAACCAAAGCGATGAATGACATCATCACAGATTCCGTGCAGATCACCCCGCTAGGGACGTTGGAAATTCTGTCGAAGAAGGAAGTGAATCATTTGCTAGACAGCGCCCACAGCGATTTGTTTCAAACTTTCCGCAAGTGCGCTCTGGCAGTGCTTAATAGCGGCAATGTAGTCGACGATTCCAAGGCAGTCTTCGAGCAATATCGCGATTTTGTCATTCATATACGGCAACAAGAGCGTGGAATCAAGTTGGAATTGAACAATGCACCCGCCTCCGCTTTTGTCGATGGTCACATGATAAGAGGGATACAGGAACACCTTTTTGCTGTCTTACGCGATATTGTCTATACCAATCAGCAAATCATTGAGAGCGGTACGTTCGATCTGAATGATTCCGGAGACATCACCGATGCAGTGTTCCATATCCTGCGTAATGCACAAGTTCTGATTCCTCAGAGGCCTCCGGATATGGTGGTGTGCTGGGGTGGCCATGCCATTGGCTCCATGGAATACGGGTACAGCAAGGAAGTAGGATACGAATTGGGGCTCCGTGGACTTCATATTTGCACTGGATGTGGACCAGGCGCCATGAAAGGCCCTATGAAAGGTGCCACAATCGGCCATGCCAAACAGCGGCTTTATCAGGGAAGATACCTTGGAATTTCCGAACCAGGCATCATTGCAGCCGAACCGCCCAATCCCATAGTCAATTCGCTGGTCATCATGCCGGACATCGAAAAGCGGCTGGAGGCCTTTGTCCGAGTTGGACATGGAATCGTCGTTTTTCCTGGAGGAGTCGGAACCTTCGAGGAAATTTTATATATTCTCGGGATCTTGCTGCATCCAGACAACGTTGACCTCCCTTTCCCCTTGATTCTTACAGGCCCAAAGGATAGCTCAGCTTATTTCGAGCGAATTGACGCCTTCTTATCCGCCACCCTAGGTGATCTAGCCAGGGAACGTTATCGTGTGATCATTGGAGATGCTGCGGAGGTTGCCAAAAAAATGCGACACGGTCTGGAAAAGGTGCGTAAGTACCGCCATCACACCCATGATGCCTATTATTTCAACTGGCGTATGGTGATTGATCCGGCATTCCAGCAGCCCTTGGTGCCCACACATGAAGCCATGGCAAGTCTGAATCTGTCGCCCGATTTGCCTCCCTACGAACTGGCGGCACAGTTGAGGCGTGCATTTTCCGGGATCGTTGCAGCGAATGTTAAGGAGAAGGGAATCTTGGCTGTAGAGGAAAAAGGGCCGTTTGAAATCAGGGGGGACGCATGTATATTAGAGCCTCTGGAGCAGTTACTGGCTGCCTTCGTCTCTCAGAAAAGAATGAAACTGGCTGATCATTATGAGCCTACCTATCGCTTGATTTCTGAATGAAATGCAGAAGCCGGCACTTGACTGGATCCGTCTACGCTGGGAAAGGGAGAGCCGTTATTATGAGGCGCATCTACAACAAGATCTGTGGGGGGACTGGATAGTGACTAAGGTTTGGGGGCAACGCAGCAGCCGGTTGGGAAGGGTCATGAACATCCCCTGTAATACCTATCAAAAAGGGCTTGCGATGTTGGTTCAGATCGACAGGACCCGCAAGCAAAAAGGTTACAGGCTGGTCCTCAAGAAAGGCAACATCGACCTGTAGAGTGTCAGTCGAAGAGTGACCCGGTCCTGTTGTTTGGCTCCAAACACCGAGGATCGTCGTGGTTTGGATTATTCACGTGGCCGCTCACCGGATAAAAGCGTAACAGCTCCTCCCGGCATGGTTCCAATAGCGTTTGTGGGGTTTCAAAGTTAGGCTCGAGCCAATGTGTCCATTTTTCTTCCTCAAGGATCACCGGCATGCGTCGGTGAAGTGGCTGGAGCCTCCGGTTGGCATCGGTGGTGATGATGACACATGAGATCATGGTTTCACTGCTATTGGGCCGGTGCCAGCTTTCCCAGAGACCGGCAAGGGCCATCAGCCTGCCGTCCTGGCGGAGAATGGCGTAGGGCAGATTATTGCCTCTTTCGGAACGATGCCATTCATAAAAACCACTGGCAGGGATCAGACAACGTCGTCGCTGCAGTGCCTGTCCAAATGCTGGTCGTTGGGTCAGTGTTTCGGCCCTGGCATTGATCAGCCGTTGGCCGATTTTTTCATCTTTGGACCAGGAAGGGATCAAACCCCATCTTGCCAGCTTTAGATGACGTTCTTCGTCTTCGCTGTCTGATGTCGGGTCACCCGGAAAGATCACAATAGGAATCGTCTGAGTGGGCGCGATGTTATAGCGTGGTTGCCACTCGATGGAGTTGACACAACCAAACTGTTGGCGTATTTCCTCTTTTGAGGCAGTCAAAAAGTATCGGCCACACATTTTAGGATCGTCATAATGAATCAAATCGTTGCATTACCGGACGCCAACCCGTTTCAATGGCAGCGAGCGCCATTGTCCGCGGCCGATTATCAAGCCTTGTCCGAAGCGATCAGGTTTTTGGAAAATCCAGGGCTGACAGCCAAGTTGTCCAATTATATCGGAATGCCAGTGGAAAAAGCGCTGACGATGTTACCGGAAAATGTAGTCAAACCAGTGACGCTCATTACCCGCGAAGCCCTGCGTAAAGCTGTGGATGCTGCGCTGTTGACCTTGCCTTCTGAATCGAGACGAAAATCTGCAATAATGAGTCACAGGCTGTTGGCAGGGTTTAGTGGCGCATTGGGCGGAAGTTTTGGTATTGCCAGCCTAGCGATGGAATTGCCGGTATCGGCCACCTTAATGCTACGGGCCATTGCATCTATAGCCAGTGAACATGGAGAAGATATCAACGATCCCAGAGTCAAACTTGCCTGTATGGAAGTGTTTGCCTTGGGGGGTAAATCCAAATCGGATGACAACAGCGATGTAGGATATTATGCAGTCCGGGCGTTCCTCTCAAAATCTGTGGAGGAATCTGCAAAGCACGTCATGAAAAAAGGGTTGGCCAAAGAGGGTGCACCCGCATTGGTAAAATTTATCAATGCGGTTTCTCAGCGCTTTAGTGTTCGTGTTTCTCAAAAACTTGCCTTGCAGTCATTGCCAGCCATAGGGGCTGTATGTGGGGCTACTGTCAATGTCCTCTTCATCAGCCACTTTCAAAGTATGGCTCATGCCCACTTCACGGTACGGCGTCTTGAACGGATATATGGTCATGATCGTATTCGGCAGGTATACAAAAGTCTGGAAACTATAGAGGCCTGACAAAAAAAGAAATTGACTGACTCAGTTTCTCAGCGCATGAATCGGAGCAGGAATTCTTCCGCCATAACGGATGAATCCCTCACCTCCTGATCGAACAGGCATGACAGGTGCTGTACCAAACAGGCCTCCAAACACGGCCTCATCACCTGGCTGTTTGCCAGGTACTGGAATCAACCTGCAGGCGGTGGTCTTGTGGTTCATGACCCCAATGGCACATTCGTCGGCAATGATACCGGCAATCGTTTCTGCATGTGTGTCACCGGGAATAGCCACCATATCCAGCCCTACCGAGCAGATGCTGGTCATGGCCTCCAGCTTTTCCAGCGTTAGATCGCCACGGGCAGCTGCCTCTTCGAGGATCGAATCCTCACTGACTGGTATGAATGCGCCCGACAGTCCCCCCACCGACGAAGAAGCAAAAGCCCCGCCCTTTTTGACCGCATCCGTGAGCAAGGCGACGGCAGCCGTTGATCCTGCGGCACCAATGCGTTCGATTCCCATCATTTGCAGGATTTCCCCAACAGAATCACCTATGCGGGGTGTTGGTGCCAGGGACAGGTCCACGATGCCGAAGGGAACCTGAAGACGCTGGGCCAGAGCATTGCCGATCAGTTCGCCGATACGGGTGACCCGATAGGCGGTGCATTTGATCTCTTCGGCGATGTCACCCAGATTCAAATTGGCTTCTGCCACGGGTAGCCTTTCTACTGCTCGTTTGACCACTCCCGGACCACTGACCCCGACATTGATCACACATTCTGCTTCTCCAGCCCCGTGGGCCGCGCCTGCCATGAAAGGGTTGTCGTCCGGCATGTTGGCGAATACCACCAGTTTGGCACAGCCAAAGCCATCTTCATCAGCGGTGCGCTGCGCCAGTGACTTAATCGAGTGGCTGACTGCCAAGATCGCATCCATGTTGATTCCTGCCCTTGACGACGCCACGTTGACCGACCCGCATACTCTGCCGGTTGTACCGAGCGCTTCCGGAATCGCCGAGATCAGTTCCCTGTCGGCCAGGGTTTCTCCTTTTTCAACGAAAGCTGAGAAGCCGCCCACGAAGTCCACTCCGGTCTCCTCGGCTATCTGATCCAGGGCTCTGGCGACTGTCACCATACCGTTGGCGCCGTGATGAGCGGCCCACCAAGCGACTGGAGTGACCGAGATCCGGAAATTGACGATTGGTATCCCGTACTGGTCCGATACTTGTTTCCCCTCCTCCACCAGGCGGCCTGCCAGGCGGCGGATTTTCCGTTGTATCTTGTCGCAGCAGGACTCGAGATCCGAATCGGCGCAATCGTATAAATGAATGCCCATGGTCACGGTGCGAACATCACAGTTTTCGTCCTGAAACATGCGTAGGGTCATCAAAATATCTTCGCTACGCAGCATCATCAGTTCCCTCCCCTTGCCTGACGCACCAGTCGGCGAATGGCGCCAACTTCGCTGGTGGCACGCAGGATGTCCTGATGGAGCAGGTGGGCGTCGATTCCCAGCTTGCTTCCCAGCGCTTCCAGATGGTTGCGAAGCTGCTGTGCACTGAGAGGTTTCTGGGGATGGATCTGCAGAATCATGGTGATGTCTTCCCCCAGAGTCTGGGTATAGAGATCTTCGATGTTGATGTCCAGATCCGCCAACAGGGAGGTCACTTGAGAAATGAGACCCGGGCGGTCCCTGCCCTGCAGAGTCAGGAACCAGATGCCTGCACCTTTTTCGGGGGCAAACAAAGGTTGAGGGTCATAGCACCTCACGTTGACGGACAAACCCAATGCAGGTTCAGCACTTTGTAGCCTTTGTCGAATGACTTCGGGATCCTTGTCAACCGGCAATGTCGCGCACAGGATCAGACTGAAATAGCTGCGCATCACGGTCTGGCTCAGTTCGATGACATTGCCGCCCATTTCGAAGACTGCCTGAGTGATGGCAGCGATGATACCGGGTTGGTCTCTGGCCATCACGGCAATGATATAGTTCCGGGTAGGGTGGATCATTCGGTTCTCATAGTGATCTTTTAAGTTTGTACACAGTGTAGCAGTAGAAATCTTCGCGTTTAAGGAGTACCGTTCAATCTTAATTCAACCGAAGACTCCAGAGTGGAGATGAAAACCGGGAAACGTGTAACAGCGACAGGTCAATGGCATAAAGTGTCCAGAAGGTATAGCTTGATCTGTGGCATCTTCTTTGCAATAAGCTCGTTACATTTCTGCCAGGCAGAGGCTGAT
>JALVSV010000003.1 GCA_027024125.1 Methylothermaceae bacterium
CCTCCCGGTGAAAGACTGCTCATGCCAGGTGCCTTTTTACCGGCTGCGGAACGTTACCATTTGATGCTTCGTATCGATCTTTGGGTAGTTGAACGAGTGTTGTCTTTGCTTGCGCGCCATTGTGATGAGGATGTCAAATGCTCCATAAATCTCTCCGGCCAGTCCTTGGGCGATCCACAGTTACTGGAATTGATTCAGGTGGGTTGTCGACAGATTCGACCTTCCAGGCTGTGTTTCGAGATCACCGAAACCGCCGCAATCTGTAACCTTTCCCGGGCGCAGCCGTTTCTTGAAGCGATCCGGCAGTTGGGTTGCCAGATTGCCCTTGACGATTTTGGCAGCGGATTTTCTTCTTATGCGTATCTGAAACGGTTACCAGTGGATTATCTAAAGATCGATGGTCAGTTTGTCAGGGATATTTGCCAAGATGAAGTCGATCTGGCCATGGTCCGTTCCATTAATGAACTCGCCCATGTCACTGGAAAAAAGACCGTGGCTGAGTGGGCTGAAAACGATACGATCCTGGAAAAATTGAGGGAAGTTGGTGTCGATTATGCCCAGGGCTATGCCATCGGTGTTCCTCTGCCCCTGGAAGCTGTCTTTATGAAAAGGCGACAGGCACTGTGAAGCCCATTTTCCAATGCCAACTGGTGAACGATCCTTTCGGTGATCCAGCGCTCTATGTTGAATTCCTGTTTCAAAAGCGTGCCATTCTGTTCGACTTGGGCGATATTCATGCGCTATCGCCCCGGAAATTATTGCGTCTCAGCCATATCTTTGTGTCCCATACCCATATGGACCATTTTTATGGCTTCGATTATCTGCTCAGGGTCTGTCTTGGGCGCGCCATGACCCTGCATCTGTATGGACCGCCTGGTTTCATCGACAACATCGAACACCGGCTGGGTGGATATACCTGGAATCTGGTGGAAAACTATGTGGACGAGTTGGTATTCATCGCCCATGAATGGGGCGGGGGAAACAGAATGCAGCGCGCTCGTTTCCCCTGCCGCAGGGCATTCGACCGCGAACCGCTACCCGATGCTGAGGTTCTCGAGGGCGCTCTTCTGGATGAACACGAGTTGCGGGTGCGGGCCACGGTACTCGATCACAAGATTCCATGCCTGGCCTTCGTGCTCGAGGAAAGCCAGCACATCAATATCTGGAAGAACCGTCTTGAACGGGAAGGGCTGCCAAAGGGACCCTGGTTACAGGCCCTCAAACTGGCAATCCTGCAGGGAAAGGATGACAATTATCCCATCGAGGTCAATTGGCGGGATGCAGAGGAAGAACACGTTCGTCGCTTTACTTTGGGCGAGCTGAAAAGAAGCATTCTCAGGATTGTGCCGGGAATGAGGATTGGTTATGTGGTGGATGCCCTGTATTGCCCGGCCAATGTTTTACGCCTGGAAAAACTGTTGAAGGGGGTGGACTGGCTCTATATCGAAGCTGGTTTTACCCATGAAGAAGCCGAAACTGCGGCACGGAAATATCATCTGACCGCCACCCAGGCCGGCCGGATTGCCCGGCGAGTGGATGCCAAACGCATGGTTCCATTCCATTTTTCTTCCCGCTACCAGGACAGGGCGGAAATTCTGGTAAAAGAGGCCAAGGCGGCCTTCATGGCGATTGACAAAGAAACAGGATAGGCCAATGGAATTACCTCCTCACAACGAAGCTTTGTATGCCCTGCTGGAGCAACGCCTGGGCCGTGCCCATCTCAATCAGCGCCTGGGAATGGAGAGGGATTACGAGCAAAAAATATTTGGGGGTGTGGCACGCAATTTCTTTCACATAGAGAACTGGTACTCGATTCATGGACTGATTCGCAATACTTTAAGAGTATGCGGATTGCACCAGCGGGGCCAGCGCAACGCCCGAAGGATCGAGGTGGTGAGAAATACGGTCTGGATGCCGGATCTTCCGGAAGCGTTCGAAGGGTTCACTATATTGCATCTGAGCGATCTGCATCTTGATATGAGTCCGGACTTGCCTGATGCCCTGATTTCCGCCGTGGCTGACCTGGACTACGACCTCTGTTTGCTGACTGGTGACTACCGGGCACGTACGTTCGGTCCTTGGCAACCGGCACTGGAGTCGTTGCAGCGGGTGCGACCTTATCTGCATGCACCGGTGTATGGTGTGCTGGGAAATCACGACACGGTATGGATGATCCCAGGTCTTGAGTCCATGGACATTCACTTGCTGATGAACGAGCAGGTTCCGCTGACCAGGGGAAAGGCCACGATTCATCTGGCGGGAATTGATGATCCTCATTATTACCGCGTCGACAACCTGGAAAAAGCCGTCGAGGACATTCCAGATCAGGCCGTGACCATTCTTCTTTCCCATTCTCCGGAGGTTTATCGCAATGCGGCCTATGCCCAGTGTCACCTGATGTTGTGTGGTCATACCCATGGCGGCCAGATTTGCCTGCCGGGAGGCGTTCCCATGATGCGCAATGCGGATGCCCCTTATGCTCTTTGTGCTGGTCCGTGGTCTTATGCAGGGCTGCAGGGATATACCTCACGGGGATGTGGCGTGAGTGTGGTCGATTTACGCCTTAACTGTCCTCCGGAAGTGACATTGCATGAGTTGCGGCGGAAGG
>JALVSV010000004.1 GCA_027024125.1 Methylothermaceae bacterium
AACTGGGAGGTGAAGCAGGTCATGGATAGGCCGATAAAGAGTTTATCCTTGTTATTCAAGTCCAACACCTGCCACAGATTGAAGAGATAGGGATCCGGTATGGTGGGATCGGTCGTGGCCCACTGCCAGTGGTGGCTGTGGCCGTGCAGCACCAGACCACAGCCATGGCGTTTCAGGACCTGGTTCAGCCGTTTGGCATCCACCAGCCGTTTACGGTGCTTGATGGCTTCCGGGTGTGGTGGGTGGTGGATCAAAACCACCTGGAATTGTTCCCGGGTCGCATCCAGGCATTCGGCCAGCCGTTGGCACTGCTCGGCGCCCACCGCGCCCGTGGCCAGGAATGGCGCGGTTGCAGGGGCCGAATCGAGTCCTATGATTGCCAGGGGGCCGCGTTTTCTGACGAAGGGGAATGCCAGGCGGCCCGGTTCCGATTGACAATAGGGCCGCCACACACCGAGAGGATCGGCGCCCTGGGTGGCGACGTAACGGTCGTGGTTGCCGGGGACGACGGTGATGTCTTCCGGGCTGCCGATGCCGGCCAGCCATTGGAGCGACTGGTCGAACTCATCGGGCAGGCCGATCTGGGTCAGGTCACCGGTGATGACCGTATGGTGGGGGGCTTGTTCCCCAAGGTCCTGGACCAATGCGGCCAAAACCTCGGGTCGGTGCTCGTGGCGGCGCCGAAGATTCCAGGACAGGTAGCCAAGCAGCCGCTTGTTGGCGATGTCGAGGGGGTTGGTGAACCTGGGTTGGGTCAAATGAGGATCGGAAAGATGGGCGAGACAGAAAACGGATTGCATGAGTTAAGGTCCTGGATGGAGGCGGTGATTGGTACGCCGGTGCCTGAGGCCGTGATCGAATTGGCACACGAGTTGCGGAAACTCCATGGCCCTTGTGTCGAGGCGATCGTGATGTACGGTTCCTGTCTACGCAGCGGCGACCCCTTTGACGGGCTGGTGGATCTGTATCTGTTGGTGGACGATTATAACAGGGCTTACGATCGCCGCTGGCTGGCCTGGGCCAACCGGTGGTTGCCACCGAATGTGTTCTATCACCAGATGACCCATGAAGGCAAGGTGATACGCACCAAGTATGCGGTCATCTCCTGCGCCGACTTCGAACGGGGAATGAGCGGCTGGTTTCATTCCTATCTGTGGGGGCGTTTCGCCCAGCCCTGCCGGTTGATCTATGCCCGGGACCGGGAAAGGGTCCGTTGGGCCGCGGAGACCCTGCTGCAGGCAGCGTCGAGGTTCGTGGCCGAGACCGTACCGGTACTGCCCCCCTGTTTTGCCTGGCATACCCTGTGGCAGACGGGGTTGCGGCTCAGTTACAGCTCGGAACTGAGAACCGAAAAGGCCGACCGGCGGGCGCTGGAACTGGTGGACCATGCAGATGGCTATTTCCAGCGCCTGACCTTCCCGCTGCTGGCTGCCTTGCCGTATGCCCTGAAACAGGACGATTCCGGCCGGTTCTGCCTGGACATTTCCAAAACTGGGCGCTTTCGCGCCAGGATCAAATGGCGTGTGCGGAGAATCCAGGGAAAGATCCTGTCTCTGCTGCGCCTGATCAAATCGCTATTCACCTTCCAGGGCGGGGTGGACTACATTCTGTGGAAGCTGGAACGTCACAGTGGACGCCGTATCGAAGTGTCCCCAAGGGTGCGGCGCTACCCATTGATCTATGGCTGGGGGGTGTTGTGGCGACTGTACCGGGAGGGGGTGTTTCGCTAGCTTTGTTTCCACTGGCTCAGGTCGCGGCCGATCAGTTTGCCAAGAAGGTCGATATCATCGCTGAAAAACCGGATGAGTTCCTGGCGAATCTCCTCCGGCAAGGGTTTTCGGGGTCTGTAGACCTCATTTTTGTGGATCAGCCATTTGCGCAGTCTTTTCATGGGGGAGCGTTTTTTGAGTTTCTTGCGCTGCCTTTGGCTGTTCAGGGTGGCAACGAAACTGGCCATTTGCACTGGAGGACGCTTCAGAATCCGCTGCAACCATTTGTATCGTGGGTATTTGTTGCCCGCATTGGGGGGGAAACCGGTTCGGCCATCGTATTCCACCCCGATGAAGTCCAGGATCTTTCGGTAGGTCTCCAGTGGATCTTCGATGAAATCATCGAAGACCAGTACCAGGCACTGTTCCCGAGGCACTTGCTGAAACAGTTTCTCCAGATATTTGCCGACCTGGCCGATTTCGCCATATTGAAGCAGGAAGGGGTTGCGGCAGGCGTTGGGGAGCTTTTTTCCCTTGGCGCGGATTTCCTGCAACCGCCAGGCGTTGACGAAATCCTCTTCATCCTCGTCCAGCAGGGCCACCAGGCGGCTGTGATAGGAATAGACCAGATCCACGGGATTGCGGGTCATGATGATGAATTTGGCCTGGGGATTGAATTGCAGGATTTCGCCGATGGCATTGCTGTCATAGAGATAGGAAACCGAGCCTTCCCCCAATACCTGGTGTTGCCTTGGATCGTAATGGGCATAGCAATGGTCGAGGTAATCCTGAACCGTCATGTCTGGCAGGAGTTTGCGCAGCAGACTGAAGTAGTGGGGTTCTTTCGGTGAGGAAAAGCAGATTTTTGGATGGTGCCTGAGGTAGGAGCTCAT
>JALVSV010000005.1 GCA_027024125.1 Methylothermaceae bacterium
GCACCAGGGCATTGGAATGGACGAAATCGAGCACCAGTCTGGCCTGCTCGATTCGATACCGGTCAGGAACCGGAAAGGAAAGACGATATTCATCGGCCAGGTGATTCAGTCGGATCGAATCCGGGCGTATCATCAATTGCGCTAATGGGACGGCCAGCACTTCCTGGGCCAGGCTGAACCGCCAAGGGAGAAAGACCAGTATCGTCAGAGACAGGAACAGCTTTAGCCTCATTGTTTTCTTCTCTGTTTTTTGGATTTGAGAGTGAACCGAACAAGATGGAAACATGCCAGGCTGCTTGGCGAAAACCATTCGACAGGAGGAAGCCGGCAGCTGAAAAGATACCGATATCCGTTTCTCGTTGTTCCAGGATTCTTTGCCACCGACTGCTGTCTCCATGCACCAACAGAACGATCTCGCGAAAGCGATCAAGGGATTCTGGGAGGAAGCGGATACCCACCATGTCCCCCTCGGTGGTCGAATGCCGGCTGACGATTTCCACCGGAAACCGGCAGGTCCTGTCCAGAATAGGATGGCTGAGGCAAAGTATGCCCTGACGGCCCGGGGAACCGGACACCCATTTCAGCGCCGCCCCCCCGGTTGAGATATCATGAATCGATACCGGCAGCGACTTGCCACCAAGTATCAGTTCAGCCGCAAGATCATCGGCAGGAAGGCGTGGATGGCTGCGACGCTGACGACGTTCATACAGAGCCCCGAGGCTGGCGATGACAATCAGAAAACCAAACAGATTCCACAGACCGGTAAGCATGATCAGCGGCCTTTGCTCGGGAGACAGCCCCCAACGCCAGGCGGCAGCGACGAATCCCAAACCGATCAGCAACAACAGGAAATAAAAGGGCATCACCAGTGGGGAGATGAAATCGGTTTCCAGGCGCTCACCCTTGGGGGTGACGACGAATTCAGGCCGGTCGGGATTGCGTATGGTATTGACCACGGCCCTGAGAGAAAACAGCGATTGCATGCTTTCGTAGATTTCCGATATCAGGAACCAGCGCACCCGGCCAAACAGGTAGTTTGCGGTCAGGATCAAAGCGATGAGATAGGGAAACGTGTAGGCCGAAATTTCCCCGATGGTCGCATCATAGATCTTCAGGCCAAACAACAGAAAGCACAAGGGGGCCAGCAGGAAAACCACCCTGGCAAAGGGAAAAAACCAAAACAACATACAGTTGAGATAAGCCAGTTTCTGACCATCTGCCAGCCCCTGCTGCCACAGTGGATTCTTGCGCAGGAATAACTGTACCATCCCCTGCGCCCACCGGGTCCGCTGGCCGATGAAACCACTGAAGGTTTCAGGTTGCAGCCCGGAAATCAGAGGCTTGAGCATATATTGTGACTCCCAGCCCCGGGCGTGCAAGCTGAGAGCGGTTTCGGCATCTTCGGTGACCGACAATCCGGAGAAACCCCCATTCTCCAACAAGGCCTGACGCCGCAGCAAGGCAGCCGATCCGCAGAAAAACGAGGCCTGCCAGAAATCGAGCCCCGGCTGGACGGCTCCATAGAACATATCGTTTTCCGAAGGCATCCGGTTGAACAGTCCCAGATTTTTCTCGATTGGATCGGGGGTAATGAAAAAATGGGGTGTCTGTACCAGAAAAAGACGTGGATTCTTCACCATGGGTGGAACAGTCTCGCGCAAAAAATCCACCGTGGGGACATGATCGCAATCGAGCACTCCGATCAGTTCACCAAAAGACAGGGAGAGCGAGGCGTTGAGGTTGCCTGCCTTGGCATGGCTGTTATCCTGACGAGTCAGATAGTGGACCCCAAGCTGCTGACACAACGCCTGCATCTCCCGATGACGTTGACAGGCCATCCGGGCGATCCGGGGATCAGAGTGATTCCGCTTGGCCCACGTGGCCCCGTCATCCAAAAGATAGACATTGAGAAGATGGGAGGGATAATCCAGGGCAGTGGCAGCCACCAGCGTGGTCTTGACGATTTCCGGCGGTTCCTCGTAGGTGGGGATCAATATGTCCACCGTCGGCCAATCCTGCACCTTGGTTGCCTTCTGATTGCGACCGATGGGTCTGACATTGACGAATGCACTGAGCAGAAACATGGCGATACCGTACAGTTCGGCACTATACAGAATCAAGGATGCCACGAAACTGAAAGGATCATCGAAACCCAGGGTAAAAAAAGTGCGCCAAAACAAATACCGCAGGAGCACGAAAGATGCGATGACAAGAAACAAGGACCGCCAGATTCCAATTCTTGGTAACCGCCGCAGCACCAGAAGAAAAATCAAAGCGGTCACAGCCATCTGGAATTGTTGGGAAAGGTCGACGGGCAATGCTGACAAATACATCAGCGCACCACTGAATAACAACCATGACCAAATCCATGGCGAATGTTGCTTAGCTAGACTCATCCCATCAAACGTTCAATTAGAAGGCTGGCTTTACAGTGTCATGACAACTGTCATAAGCTTGCGATAACGCCATACTTAATCTAGCAGAAAAATGACCGATGCAGATTGATGTTACCAAGCTTCAGGATTGGGTTGTGCTGCGAATCGGTGAAGCCCGCCTCGACGCCCACAATTCCAACGAATTGAAAGACACGATCCAGAAACATCTGGACAAAGGTGATACCCGCCTCGTCATAGATTTGAGTCAGGTACGTTTCATCGACAGTTCGGGGCTGGGCGCCTTGCTGTCGGGTTACAAGAACGCCAATTTGCACCAGGGTAAGATGGTGCTGGCTCAGCTCCAGCCCCGTGTCGAGTCGATGTTCGAATTGACCCGTCTGAATCGGGTATTCGATATTTTTCCGGCAGTCGAGGACGTCGTTCACGGTGGAGATGCATGACAGCCCCTGATGACATCCAAGTGGACATCATCGTCCCCAATCAGACGCGTTATCTCAGTTTGATTGGCAACATCGGTGAGGCCATCGCCAAGGAACTTGACCGTTACCAGGGGGACCGGGAAACCCTGGCATATCATCTGAACCTGGTACTGACCGAAGCGATGACCAATGCCATCAGGCATGCCCATCATCAGGATGCCTCCAAGACGGTACGGGTGCGGATTCACATAGATCAGGACGAGCTGTGTATCGAGGTCTACGACCAGGGCCAGGGGTTCGACCTGGAGGATCAGTCCCTGCCGGCTCCCGATACGCCGGTCGAACATGGGCGGGGTCTGTTTCTGATACGCACGCTCATGGACGAGGTGGAATATCACCGTGGGGAGCATGCCAACGTATTGATCATGAGAAAGAAATTGAGCTGATGATATGGATTGGGACCAGGCGCTCGCCGACAGGATGGGTCCTGAAGCCGCCAGTCGATACCGGCAGGCATTCGATACCGAATACAAACAAGCCACCCCCCTGGCGCTCGCCTGCCTCGACATCCAGCATATAGATCAGGTCGTCCGTCAAGGAGGCGACGCAGTCGAATTATGGCCAGGATTGGAGGGACATCCCCCCTGCCTGCGTTTTTATAGCACCGCTTATCGATACCTGGACGAGTGGATGCCTCTGCTGCGCAACCTTGGGTTGAGGGTCACCGACCAGTCTTACTTCAGGGCCACTCTACCGGAAAGGACCGTCCACATCCGCTGTTTCCGGATCGAAATGCCGGACAGCGTAAAGGAATTGACCGATGTCCGCCAGGAAATCATCAATGTCATGACCGCCCTGCTCGAAGGCAGGATCGAAGACGACGCTCTCAATGGACTGGTCATCAAAGCCGGTCTTCACTGGCGACTGATCGATGCTCTGCGCGGCTACCGCAACTATTTCCTTCAATTGTCCGGACGAATCGGCCAGGAAGGATTCCACCAGGCATTGCTCAAGTACCCACAGATCACCGCCCTACTGGCAAAGTATTTTCATACCCGGTTCGACCCCGATCTTCCTTTCGGCACCATCGAGATGCGCGAGGAGGAAGGCTTGTTACCGTTGCGTATGAAGCTCCAGCAGGCCCTGGGGCCAGTCAGTGACATCCATGCCGACCACCTCTTCCGGACACTCTTCAACCTCATCGATGCCAGCGTCAGGACAAACTTTTTCCGTCCCGGGTCCAAAGACCGCTTTGCCTTCAAACTCAGCAGTCTTGGAATCATCGCCATGCCGGCTCCCCGTCCATTGTTCGAAATATACGTCCACAGCCGGTCCATGGAAGCGGTCCATCTCCGGGGGGGCAAGGTTTCCCGTGGTGGTATTCGTTGGTCCGACCGGCCACAAGACTTTCGCACCGAGATCTGGGATCTGATGCGCACCCAGATGCTCAAGAATGCCCTGATCGTTCCCCAAGGCGCCAAGGGGGGATTCGTCATCAAGGATCCCGACGCCGGACAGGTTCCAGACGTAGCCTATATCCTCTTCATGCGTGCCCTGCTCGATCTGACCGACAATCTGGAACGGGGAGAACCTGTCCATCCCCCTCATGTCCTCTGTTACGACGGATTCGATCCTTATCTGGTGGTGGCGGCGGACAAAGGAACCGCCCATCTTTCCGATACCGCCAACCAAATTGCCCGACAGTATGGGTTCTGGCTGGCAGATGCATTCGCCAGCGGCGGTTCCAGGGGGTACGATCACAAAAAACTGGGTATCACCGCCAAGGGGGCCTGGGAGTGTGCCCGGCACCATTTCTACGAATTGCAACGGGATCTTGACAAAGAAGTCGTCACCGTCATTGGCATCGGCAGCATGAATGGCGATGTCTTTGGCAACGGCATGTTGCTATCGAAACGGCTGAAACTCAAAGCCGCCTTTTCCGGCCGCTTCATCTTTCTGGACCCTGACCCGGACCCTGAAATTTCTTTTGCTGAACGGCAACGCTTGTTCCACGCCTGCGCCGATTGGGACCAATACGACCGTGCGCTGCTGTCTCCAGGTGGTGGTGTCTGGTCCCGCGAGGACAAAACTATCCCGATAGCCTCTAGTGTGCAACGATGGTTAGGGCTGCGTCACCAGCACCTGGATGGTGAAACCCTGATTCGCCACATCCTGATGGCCGAAGCCGATCTGTTCTGGCTCGGTGGGATCGGAACCTACGTCAAGGCCAGCGACGAAAAACATCCTCAGGTCGGTGACCCAGGGAACGATACGGTCCGGATAGATGCCAGCCAGCTCAGGGTCAAGGTGGTCGCGGAGGGCGCAAACCTCGGCTTCACCCAAAGAGGCCGGATCGAATATGCCTTAAATGGTGGCAGGATCAATATGGACGCGATCGACAATTCCGGTGGTGTCGACCTCTCCGACCACGAGGTCAATTTCAAGATTCTGTTAAGGCAGGCTGAGACTGCGGGCACCCTGGGGGGGCGAACCGCCGATGCCTGGCTCAACGATCTGGTGGACGAAACGATCAGGCGGGTACTCGACCACAGCCGGGGACAAAGCCTTTGCCTGTCCTTGGAAAGAATCCGTTGCAGCCAGGATCCAACTGCCTATCTCACCCTGGCCGACAAACTCGAGAATACGGGCCTGTTGAACCGTGAAGCGGAAAGCTTTCCTTTACGGGACGAGGTGTTGACCCGCCCGGACTGCGCTCTCACCCGCCCTGAACTGGCAGTGCTGCTTTCCCTGGCGAAGATGCAGTTCAAACAGGCGCTGTTGGAACGGCCCCAATTTCTCAGCAAAAGCTTTCTGCGAACCTCCCTGTACCGTTATTTCCCCCCCAGACTGATCCAGCAATACGAACAGGAAGCATCGGATCATCCGTTGGCGAAGGAAATCACCGCCACCACCCTGGGAAACTATATTCTCGACAGAACCGGGTCCACCTTCCTCACCTGGATGGAAGTCCTGCCTGGTCCCTTGCTGGAACAGGCCATTGGCCTCTATTTGGTTTTCAATGAAACCCTGGAAACGGCCTCCATCCGCAAGACCCTGCTACATTTACAACCACAGTTGCCGAGCGCACGCTTTTACAACCTGCTGTTGCGCATTGAGGGTGCCCTGGAAGCCTGTTGCCGCTGGTTCCTCGCCCGTGGCAAACGGCTTTGGCCCGAGTCCGCCACCCTTGACCAATGCTGTCAATTCCTGCAGCTGTACCAACGCCATTTCGCAACCCTGGACGACAAGGAGATCGCCAGGCTACAGGCAGAGGGTTTGGACGAGCAACAGGCCAGACGACTGGCACTGTTGCTGAAGTTCGACGAATTTCCTGTGGTGATTCAACTGGCGCTGGAAAGCACCGATCATAGCAGTACCATCCAGACCTTCCGGACGGTCACAGATTTCCTTGACCTCCCTGAGATTCTGGCTCTGTTGGCCCAGGTACCTGCCCGTTCCGATTGGGAAAGCCACCTCAAATATGCGTTGTCGGAACGCTTCCGGGGCGCCGCCGCCACCCTGACCTCCCGCTTGCTTTCCGGGGATACCAAAGTCGGCCTGGTCTGCACCGGACCCTCCTGCCTGCAGAAATTCAGCAAATATCAGCGCCTTCGCCGGGAACTGGAACGCACTACCACCATCGATCTTCTCCCCTTCGCAACCCTGGCATGCGAACTGGAGGGAATGATCGAGGCAATGGGATCCTCGACATGATCCTTGACAGAGACCAAAACCATAATGCGGCGCTTGTCACGGCTGCGTCATCTCCTGAGTTCATGGGCGGTGGTTGTCAACACAGTTGTCATTTTTTCATGCAGCCGGGTCACTAACCTCTGGCGGTTGGCTTCCCCGTTTTGCGGGTTCAGCCAGACTTCACTGACAGGTTTCCAGTCGCGCATCTCCCCGCTCCATATCTTTCTGGATGACGTTGTTTGGCCAGCTCATATACGACTTGACGGGCTTCCAGCATGGTCTTGTCCTCACCCCGATGCCATTGTCCCGGAGTAATGAACTTCAGGGCGATGTGGTGATGCGCCTCGTTGTACCATTGCATGAAGGAATGGACCCACTGTCGGGCATCTTCCAGGCCCTCAAAAGGCTTCAGGGGAAAAACAGGCGCCCTAACGGTCATGAAACTTTTTTCTGACCGTTAGGATATACCTTTGCCAGTGTGCGAAAGCCGATGACTCATGAAACTGGGAAAGCGAGTTACATTTCCTAACCACATATGGATATGCGATTGGTGATCAAGGGATATGGTAACCATTCTGACAAACGTCGCGTTAACCCCATCACAATTCCAGATCATCCGCCTTGTCCGTTCCCCCGCGCTCATAAATAATGCACGCTAACATTCAATTAATGATTTTGTCCTGAGGATTGGAGCCATGTTCAGATTCATCGCATTCGTATTGGTCTACTTGGTCACATTCGTCACCGAGGCAGCGACGGTACAGGTCACTCTGATCGATGGCTTGTCGGGAGAACCTTTGACAAACAAGCGGGTGGCTCTCGAACGAGTGGGGGTCAATGGCAAGGACCGTAAGCTCGCCGCCAAAAGAAGCGATCAGGCTGGTCAGGTCGTATTCGAAGTCGATACCGGCCCGGATCAATTACTGCAGGTCGTAACCCGATCCTTTGGAGCCTGGGCCAAATCAGTGCCTTTTTCAGCACCCCACCAATTCACCTTCAAAGAGGGCACCTTGGCCGTCACCCTGCTCCAAGGGAGCAACGGCGCGCCCCTGGTCAACTGGCGGATCTGGGTCGCCCGAGGCGGGGACGACAACAAATGGCACAGGATCCTGCGCGGGTTCACCGATGACCAGGGCCGCATCCGCTTCACGCCACCCGGCCTGGGAGAGGGAGCCACTTTCCGTCTCCAGGCAAAAAGCCCGGTCGATGGCAGCATGCAGTATTCCCAAACCTTCACCCAGCCAGGCACCCGGACATTCACCCTGGAAGTAGCCGGCGACACCAATCCGCCGGTGGTGACGCTGCGATCCAGCACAGGCGACACCCGGACCACCCGCGGCTTCCTGATCTACGGTACAGCGACGGATAACACCAAGGTGGCGCGTGTCTCCGGGCGACTGGCAACCGCGGCCGGACACACTTTACTGGAGCGCGAACTCGAGATTTC
>JALVSV010000006.1:0-2021 GCA_027024125.1 Methylothermaceae bacterium
CAGTCGGCCACGTGTTCTGCCTGCCACGGCTCGCATCGGTACCTCCAGCCTGCGCCGTCAGTGCCAGTTGCAGCAGCGTTTTGCTGGCTGGCGGATCAGTCCTTTGCGTGGCAACGTGGGAACCCGGGTCGGCAAGCTGGATGCCGGGCAGTACGATGCCATCATTCTCGCTGCTGCCGGCCTCAAGCGGTTGGGCTGGGAGCACCGGATCACCCGGCTGATTGATCCTGATCTGTGCCTGCCGGCAATCGGCCAGGGGGCGATCGGTATCGAATGCCGCCTTGATGATGACAGGGTCAACCGCTTGATCGGGCCGCTTCACCATCAGAAGACCGCAATCTGCATCGTGGCCGAACGCGCATTCAATACCCGGCTTGAAGGGGGATGCCAAGTGCCTATCGCTGGCTACGCAGAGCTCAGGGATAACCGGGTCTGGCTGCGGGGACGGGTGGGGATGCCCGACGGTTCGGAGTTGCTGGTCGATGAGATTGAGGGCCCGGTGGCCGGGGCGGAAAACCTGGGCGAGGTTCTGGCGGAGTCGCTGCTGAGCCGTGGCGCCGATCGAATACTCAAGACGGTCTATGGTAGCTGACACCCTGGCAGGGCGGAGGATTCTGGTGACCCGGCCGCGTCATCAGGCAGCCAATCTGGGGCGGCAGATTCAGATCCGGGGCGGGATTGCCTGCCTGTGTCCGATGCTGGAGATTGTCCCCGTCGAGTCTGCCCTGTCTCCAAACTGGTGGCAGGGCTACGACTGGTTGATCTTCGTTAGCGCCAATGCGGTCAGGCATGCAGTCGCAGCGGGTTTGCGATCCCCTCTCTCCCGTTTGGCGGCCATCGGGAGGGCCACTGCCGCCACGATGGAAAAAAATGGCTTACAGGTGGCGTGTCAGGTGCCTCCCCCTTATACTTCCGAGAGTTTGTTGGCGCTGCCGTCCTTCCAGCAGGTGAAAGGTTGTAGAATCTTGATCGTGCGCGGGGTAGGGGGGCGGCCAAAACTGGCCACGGTGCTGAAAGAGTGTGGAGCCCAGGTTTCATTGGCAGAACTGTACCGGCGGTTGCCCCCCTCGCCGGAAATGGTGGGAAAGTTGCGGGCCTGTGTGCAAAAGGGTGTGGATGCAGTATTGGTCTCCAGCGCCCAGGTTCTGACCAACCTGCAACAGGCGGCAGGTGATCTGGCAGAGACGATCCATCGTTTGCCTTTGATTGTCCCCAGTGACCGGGTGGCCGGGATTGCAGGGAAGGCAGGTTTCTCCGATGTGACGACAGCAGCATCGGCCATGGATTCGGAGATGCTGGCAGCGTTGGAGAAACGATTGGGTAAAAGTTCAAAATAGTATGAAGTGTCGCATTTGGAACGCGCGGGATGAAGAGGGAGCGGTTTTTGTTTCCGCATTGACCGTCTTCCCTGGGTTTCAGCCAGCGGGGTTGTGAGGACCTTGAAAGAAACCGGATGATAACAAGGCCAGAAAAGCGGGCTGTGCCCTGAAGCACCAAATTGTTTTCTGTCCATGTCCTTTGAAAGCCACGGGTAAATCTTCCATAACCGTGATTTCCGAGGGTTATGTGGGTTAAGATTTACCCTTATGATCGAAAGGACGATGCCAGTCGAAACAGCATTGTTTAGTATGATTCGGTAGGGTTTCGGTGTAAGAATGTTATGAAAAAGACAGGATAAGGAAGAACCATGGCGGATTTGCTTCCGGAAGGCGATTTTGAGGAAGAGGAAGGGCTGCCCAAGCTGGGGCTGTGGATCACGATCATCGTGATCGTACTGATTCTGGGTCTTGGTGCGGTGGGCTATTATCTGTTCCAGATGCTCCGGGCCGAGCAGGCAGGGATAGGCGGCCAGGTGGGCAAGGAGAGCCAGCGTGTGCTCGATCTGACCCATCAGATGACCAGCTTGCAGAAGGAGCTGACCACTCTGCACGCCCAGGTGACCCTGCTCGAGAGCAAACAGACGGTCAGGGAGAAAAAGTGGCGCCAGATGTTGGATGAGCAGGCCAGGGTGTTCGATAGCA
>JALVSV010000006.1:2031-2598 GCA_027024125.1 Methylothermaceae bacterium
CCCGTACCGACGTGATGCTGGCCGACGCCGAGTATCTGCTGAGTGTGGCCAATCAGAAGCTGAACCTCACCGGAGATGTCGCCGCAGCGCTCAAGGCGATGGAGGCGGCCGATGCGTTGCTGCGTCAAAGCGGTGATCCTTCGGTTTACAAGGTCCGTGAGGCGCTGGCGAAGGAGCTGGCGGCACTGAAGAAAGTCCGGGCGCCGGATCCTGTGGGTATCTCCGCCAGGATTCTGGCCCTGGAGGACCGTATCCATTCGCTGCCGCTGTTCCTGCCGCACATGGGAAAGGTCAGCCAGCAGGAGACCCCCAAAGAAGAACAGTCCAGTGAGGATCTGATTGGCCACACTCAGCAGATACTCGGCGTCGGCCAGCATCACATCGGCACGGGTGCGGTTGACCTGGCGCTGAACAAACTGGATCTGGTTGGCTAGTTTTGAATGGCTCAGCTCCAGCTTCTCTTCCAGGGCCGCCAGCTTGCTATCGAACACCCTGGCCTGCTCATCCAACATCTGGCGCCACTTTTTCTCCCTGACCGTCTGTTTGCTCTCGAGCAGGGTCACCTGG
>JALVSV010000007.1:0-444 GCA_027024125.1 Methylothermaceae bacterium
CTCCGGGCGTTGTCTGACAACGTGGGATCGGCATAATCACTCAACCCCCAGACCAGATAGAGGGCATCCACTGTCGCCAGATAAAACACCGCAAAGGAGGTGATCAGGCTGGCCAACACCGCAACCAGCACCACCAATCGACTGCTCCACAAGCCCCATTCGAACCATTCCTCGATCAGCTTACCCAATCAGGCACCCTCTCTCCATATTTGATCAAAGCATTGAATCATGCCGTAAGATGAAAACATTTGCCACTAAATTTGGAAACTGGATAGAATATACAAATTAAAGCTGGCGTAGCTCAGTTGGTAGAGCAGCTGATTTGTAATCAGCCGGTCGGGGGTTCGAATCCCTTCGCCAGCTCCATTTTTTTCCTGTCACTGTTTTGTCGTCACAAAGGTCCATTCCAGGTTCTCGCTTTTCCCATTGTAGGTAAAGGAGGCG
>JALVSV010000007.1:454-2584 GCA_027024125.1 Methylothermaceae bacterium
ACATCCCCCTAGCCCGCATACAGCGGGCTTTTTTCATGCCTTGTTTGTCCGCTCAGGTCCGGTAAAATCCGTTGACAGTTACCGTCAAATGACGGTAATTTTGACGGTAACTTTCATGACGCCATCAAGGTTACCGTCATATGCCGCTCACCAATACCGTCATCAAAAACGCCAAGCCTCGGGAGAAGCCGTACAAGCTATTCGATGGCGGCGGCCTGTATATCGAGATCAGACCTAATGGAAGCAAGCTGTGGCGGCTTCAATACCGCTATGAGGGCAGACAAAAGTTGCTGTCCATGGGCAGCTATCCAACGGTGACGCTCAAACAGGCCAGGGGAAAACGTGATGACGCAAAGAAGCTGCTTGCCGACGGCATAGATCCATCGGCCGCCAGGAAGGCCGCCAAGGCAGCGGAATCCGATACCTTCCTGGCGGTTGCTAAGGAGTGGTATGCAAATCAGGAAAAGGTGTGGAGACCATCCTACCGGGAGAAGATCACCCGTTATATCGACAAGCATCTTGCCCCCTGGCTGGGGAGCCGTCCCATTGCCGGCATCGAGCCGCCGGAACTACTGGAGGCGCTTCGCCACATCGAGGGGCGCGGTCACCACGAAACCGCTCACACAGCCCATCAGGTGGCCGGGCGTATTTTCGCCTATGGCATCGCCACCGGCCGCTGCAGACGAAACCCGGCCAATGATATCCGGGGAGCCCTGGCCCCGGCAAAAACGAAAAATTTCGCAAGCATCCACGACCCAAAGGAAATAGGCGCTCTGCTGCGCGCCATCGATGGATACAGCGGAGACTTCGTGACCAGGCAGGCGCTCAGGCTGCTGCCACTGGTGTTCGTCAGACCTGGCGAGCTGCGCAATGCCGTGTGGGATGAAATCGACCTCGATGAGGCATTATGGAAGATTCCAGCTGAACGCATGAAGATGGCCAGGCCGCACCTGATCCCGCTATCCCGCCAGTCCGTCTATATCCTTGAGGAAACCCACCAGCTCACCAGTACCGCCGATTACGTTTTCCCAAGCATCCGATCCAGGGGAAGGCCCATAAGCGAAAACACCCTGAATGCCGCCCTGCGGCGGCTGGGCTACACCAAAGACCAGATGACAGCCCACGGGTTTCGGTCCATGGCATCCACCCGGCTTCATGAAATGGGATGGAATCCCCAGGCGATCGAAAGGCAACTGGCGCACGTCGAGAGAAACAGCGTCAAGGCGGCCTACAATCACGCCGAACACCTGGAAGAGCGGAAGCGGATGATGCAGGCCTGGGCGGATTATCTGGATGGATTGAAAGATGGAGCTAAAGTGGTGCCAATTCATAGCGCAGATGGGCTATAAAGCAAAGGATATGAAAATGACAATCAGACAGAGACCAGAAGCGCTGGCAAGGCGGGTTCTGGAAGCCCATTGGGATGGTGTCTTGCCTGTGGATATCAGGGGGTTGGCTGAAAGCTGCGGCGCAAGGGTGATCGATGATCCGCTCTTGGATGTCAGCGGCGTCGTTGCCATTGAAGGCGGCGAGCCGGTGATAAAGGTCAATACCAATGAATCCGAGCTGAGACAACGATTCACAATTGCCCATGAACTCGGCCATATGATGCTCCGCCACCTGACCAAAGACAAGACAGAATTCAGGGACCCGAGCAAGAACTACACTATGGCGAACTTCGACCGCAGGGAAAGAGATGCCAATCGATTCGCTGCCGCCATCTTGATGCCTGGTGAGGCTGTTCGGGCTGTCATACTTGAAATGGATGACGCCGACGTGGATTCTCTGGCCAGTGTGTTCAAGGTTTCCAAAGCTGCCATGTCGATCAAGTTGAAAAGCATGGGGATACTTCCGGAATGGGCATAGAAAAAAATGACAAAGATAGCCATACAAAAGCCCGCATAGGCCTTCAAAGATCAGGAAGGCCGAAAGCGATGGCTATTCATCTGCGTCGGGTTGTTCCTGGTCACAGATGCCGCCTTTTTCCTGACCCTGCTACATTGCGCTTTTCAGATCGTGGCTGATAAGCCGGAAGCATGGAGAATCTTTTTCGCCCCCACCCTGGCCGGTGGTATCGGAACCATCGTTGGAATTTTCATGATCAAGGCAGTATTTGGCATGGAACCAGCC
>JALVSV010000008.1 GCA_027024125.1 Methylothermaceae bacterium
ACTGAGAAAGAATCATGCCAGATAAAAAGACATTGGTCATCACCGGTGTCACCCGGGGATTGGGACACGCCTTGGTGGAAGAATGGCTGCGGCAGGGGCACCTGGTCTGGGGGTGTGGACGTCATCTTGGCATCATCGAGGAATTGCAACGGTGTTGGCCTGATGGCCGGTTCGAGGTGGTGGACGTGGCCGACGCCACGGCTGTCGAAGCATGGGCTGAGCGGAGTCTTGCTGGTGGGGAATGTCCCGATGTGCTGGTCAACAATGCCGCCCTGATCAACACCAACGCACCATTGTGGCAAGTGCCGGTGGCAGAATTCAGCAGTCTCATTGATGTGAACGTCAAGGGGGTTTTTCACCTCATCCGAAGTTTCTTGCCAGCCATGTTGCGACGCGGCCAGGGAGTGGTGGTGAATTTCAGTTCAGGATGGGGGCGTTCCACCTCGCCCGAGGTCGCCCCCTATTGTGCCAGCAAGTGGGCGATAGAAGGGTTGACTCAGGCGCTGGCGCAGGAGTTGCCAACCGGGATGGCTGCGGTTGCCCTCAATCCTGGAATCATTCATACCGAGATGCTGGACAGCTGCTTCGGCGATATGGCTTCAAACTATCCTGACGCAGCCACCTGGGCCAGGCGGGCGGCACCTTTCATTGTAGGACTGGGGCCGGACTGCAATGGCCAGTCATTGACGGTTCCAGGCTTTTGATGAGCGATAAGGTAACCACTGCCAGCTTGCTGCAATCAGTTTTTGGCTACCGCGAATTTCGCGGCCGGCAACGGGAGATCATTGATCATGTTTCCGCTGGGGGTGATGCCCTGGTGTTGATGCCCACAGGCGGTGGCAAATCACTCTGCTATCAGATTCCTGCCCTGTTGCGCCAAGGCACCGCCATCGTGGTCTCCCCGCTGATTGCCCTGATGCAGGACCAGGTCGATGGCTTGAGACAACTGGGTGTCAAGGCGGCATTTATCAATTCCAGCCTTCCCTGGGAAACTGCCCGCCAGTATGAAGACGCACTGGTGCGTGGAGAATACGATCTGGTCTATGTGGCGCCCGAAAGGTTGTGCAGTGAGGGTTTTCTATCGCTGTTGGATCAGGCGCAATTGTCACTGTTCGCCATCGACGAAGCTCACTGTGTCTCCCAGTGGGGACACGATTTCAGGCCTGAGTATCTGCGCCTTGCAATGCTGGCAGAGCGCTTTGCTGAAGTACCGCGCATCGCCCTGACTGCGACCGCAGACGCCACCACCCGCAACGAGATCCTGGATCGCTTGCAGCTCCGACGGGCTAAGGTCTTCATCTCCAGTTTCGACCGTCCCAACATCCGCTATCGCATCGTGCCCAAGATCAATGCCCGTCGTCAGCTGCTTCGATTTCTCAGGGAGGAGCATCCGGAAGAGTCTGGAATCGTCTATTGTCTGTCGCGTCGCCGGGTTGAAGAAACGGCCGGGTTTCTGGTCCGGGAAGGGTTGTTGGCATTACCTTATCACGCCGGGCTGACGACTGAGGTCCGGGCTGAGCACCAGCAACGCTTTCTGCGCGAGGAGGGCGTGATCATGGTGGCTACGGTGGCCTTTGGGATGGGGATCGACAAGCCGGACGTGCGTTTCGTGGTCCATCTCGATATACCCAAGAGTCTGGAGGCCTATTATCAGGAGACCGGACGCGCGGGGCGTGATGGTCTGCCCGCCGAGGCCTGGATGGCTTACGGCCTGGGGGACGTGGTGGGCATCCGCCAGTTGCTGGCCCAGTCCCAGGCCGACGAAAGGATCAAACGCATCGAGCATCACAAACTGGAAGCCCTGTTGGGCTATTGCGAGACGACCGGTTGCCGGCGTCAGGTATTGCTGCGCTATTTTGGTGAGACCCTGGAGCAACCCTGTGGCAATTGTGACAATTGTCTGGATCCGGTGGAAACCTGGGAGGGTAGCCAGGAGGCACAAATGGCATTGTCGTGCGTCTACCGGACAGGTCAACGTTTTGGGGTTGGGCATCTGGTGGATGTGCTGCGGGGAAAGAGCAACCCCCGGATCGAATCACTGGGACATCGACATTTGTCCACTTTCGGAATCGGTGATCATCTGGACGAGCGTCAGTGGAAATCCGTATTTCGTCAGTTGACCGCTGCCGGATTCCTGCAGGTGGATGTGGAGGGCTATGGTAGTCTGAGACTGACCGAAAAGTGCCGCCCGGTTCTGCGGGGCGAAGAGAAGATACGGTTCCGTAAGGAACTGCCGCTGCCGAGGAATAAAACCGAAACGGGAAGAACCCAGGTGGGTGTTCCGGCAGACCCCCAGGCGCAGGCGCTTTGGGAGGCTCTGCGGATTTTGCGCAGACGGCTGGCGGAAGAGCAAAACGTTCCGCCCTATATCGTCTTCAATGATGTCACTCTGGCAGGCATCGTCGAACGCTGCCCGACCGATGAATGGGCGCTGATGGAAGTGACCGGTATCGGAGAAGCCAAGCTGGCCCGATATGGCCGGGCAATCCTGGTGGTGGTGCGTGAGCACCTGGAAGGGGTTGCATCGTGACAGAGCCTTTGATCCTGTATGGCACCTCCGCCTGCCACCTGTGCGATCAGGC
>JALVSV010000009.1 GCA_027024125.1 Methylothermaceae bacterium
CCCTTTGCATAAGAACCTGGACAGATGTTGGTTTCATCCAGAGCTTTCTACTGACAACCTGTACGCAGGACAAAGAAAATGGCGTCCATGCAGTCCCGCTCAGGACGCCGAGGACGCCCCCCCGCCAAAGCGGTGAGTGTTCTTATGTTCGGGAATCAGTGGTTTCATCTTTTCCCACAGCTCGTCAGGCAAACGAAATCGTGAGTGTGTCCGTTGACGGGTCATTGCTCAAACCTCTTGTCAGTTCACATGCCAATTTGACAAGGGTTATTCGGATAGGTTCTAAGTAATGTTTGTCGGTTCTGAAACAGGCAGGAAGCTTCTCTTCCTTTACAAGATCGTTGGCTTCTTTTTTAGCGTTATTTGTGGAGCCAACTTGGATGCTTTTTTCGTTGGCATGTCCTTCATTTCCTCGGGCTAACTCTCATGAAGGGGGGTAGCCGAAACCAGAATCATGAGAATTCAATAGGTTACCGTGTATTTTCACACTAAGCAGTATCGAGGTAAAACCATTCAAGCACAATAAAACACCATGATCAATCGGGAGTCACATAATTTGTTTCGGCTGGTAGAGAGAAAATTTGTGTTGATCCGGATGTTCAGGAAGAGTATGGTGCAAATTAGATAATTACTTTGTAATTATCTGTTATAGACTATTTTGGTGATTTACCATGCGTATCAATCTTGTCCCCATCGGTTCATCCCGTGGAATCCGGCTGCCCAAACCTATCCTCGAACTATGTGGTGCGAAGGACGGTTTCGAGTTGGAAATCCAAGACCGCACTCTCATTCTCCACCCTTGCCATGCACGGGATCAGTGGGAGGAGCGTTTTATCAACGCTGATGACAAGAAAGGTGCATCATGGGAATGGTGAAGGAACCAAGGCGCTTTTCTGTCTGTCAGATATCGGACAATGGTCACCAACGTCTGGCACTGGTTATCTCGCCCGATGAGATGAACCATCATTTGGCCACCCTGTTGATTTCTCCAATGACCAGGAACAAGCGTGGCTGGCCCACACGAGTGCCCGTCCATTTTGCTGGCAAGGAAGGCGAGATTGCCCTTGAATGGATCCATACCATTGCTCGTGATGATGTTGAGAAGGTACTTGGTCAAGTATCTACTAAAACGGCACGTCATGTGGCCCAAACGCTGGTGGAGATGTTTGCCTTCTGACCTATGAAGAAGACCAACCGTTTTTTTGTTCCTTTCGAACAACCACTGCTCAATAGCATCTTCCTTGGCCTTTCCTATTTTGTACTGGGTTGGTTGGTAGCGCTATTGACATTTTCCCCATTCCCAGGCATTCATCTTTGGATGCCCCTGGGTATTGTTTTGGCAAGTGCTATTGCCTTGGGCATGACTCATTACAATCTGCGCCTTAGGGGCAAGGCGACCGAAAAGAGCGCTGCTCAGAAACAAGCCATGCTTCAAGCCGAGGCAGCCAATCGTGCCAAATCGGAGTTTCTTGCTGCCATGAGTCATGAGATCCGCACCCCACTCAACGGGGTTATCGGTATGGCAGAGGTTCTGGCACAAACCAGCCTTAAGCCCCATCAGATGGAAATGGTGGCACTGATGCAAGAATCGGCTCACCAGCTTTTGGGAATCATCGAAGACATTCTTGATTTTTCCAGGATTGAGGCCGGACGTCTGGACTTGGAACAAGTGCCTCTGGATCCCGCCCAAGTGATCGAGAAGACGTGCTTGTTGCTTGATCATACTGCCTTGCGCAAGGAGGTGGAATTTACTGTATTCCTCGATCCCGCGTTACCCAAGCAGGTTCAGGGTGATGCAATTCGTTTAAAGCAGGTGCTTACCAATCTGTTATCTAATGCCATCAAATTTTCCAGTGGCCTGGAACGGCCGGGTAGAGTTTACCTACGGGCTGAATGGTGCGACGAGAGCTTGTGTCTGACGGTGAAAGACAATGGCATCGGTATTGATCCGGAAACACAGCAACGACTGTTTCACGTGTTCACCCAGGCCGATGTTTCCACTACCCGACGTTTTGGAGGTGCAGGTCTGGGGCTGGCGATTAGTCGCAGACTGGTGGAAAAAATGGGCGGAAATATAGAGCTGGACAGTTGCCCCGGTGAAGGGGCAACATTTCGCGTGTGCCTGCCGTTGCCCTTGCTGGAACCGGCTCGCCAACCTGAGCCACCCCCTTTGCTCGGACTCGACTGCATTCTCCTCAGCCACACCCCGGAGATGTCGGCCGATCTTCGCAGAGTACTCGAGTGGGCAGGAGCCAAGGTACATGCTGTGGCCGGATATGAAGCCGCTATGACGCTTGGCGATAAGCTGGAAGAACCTTTGTGCATTTGGGTTGCTGATCAGCCAGATCGCCAGCCGCCCGATCCGAAGTTGCTGGAATTGCTTGAGCAGGGTCAACAAGCAGGGGAGGCAATTCGTCTTCTGGTGATAGGTCGTGGCCGCCGTCGACGCGCTCGCTGTCCCAACAACTCTTTTGTCCAGATTGATGCCAATGTCCTGACTCCCCATCGTTTGGTCGAGGCAGTAGCTGTTGCTGCCGGACGTCAGTCACCCGCCGTTCAACATCAAGAGCATGGACTTGACGCAGCGGCTTTCGAGACTCCGCGGCGGGCCGAAGCGCTGACCCAGAAACGCTTGATTCTGGTGGTTGAGGACAATGAAACAAACCGCAAAGTCATCGAGCGTCAGTTGGCTCTGCTTGGGTTGGCAGCGGATTTTGCTTCTGATGGGGAAGCGGCGCTACGAATGTGGAAAAGTGGAGATTATGCCATGGTTCTCACTGATCTCCATATGCCCAAGCTGGATGGCTACGATCTGACGGCTGCGATTCGCCGTGCCGAAGGAAAGCATCATACTCCCATCATAGCTATTTCTGCCAATGCTTTGGCAGGAGAGGCAGAACGCTGCCATGCTTGTGGTATGGACGGTTACCTGAGTAAACCTGTGCCATTGCAAGATCTACGTGTTATGTTGCGGAAATGGTTGCCTTCCGCAACCAGGAGCCTATCTCTCAGATTGCCTGAAGCCACCGTATTCGATCCTACGGTTCTCAAAACCTTGGTTGGAGGCGATGCAGCAGTGGTAAGGGAATTTCTCGAGGATTTTGCCGCCACCGCCCGCAGTCTTGTCAAACGAATCCATGTGGCTATAGAGGACAGGGACTGGCAAGAGGCGGCACATGCTGCGCATACACTCAAATCCTCAGCCCGTACTGTGGGTGCCTTCGCTTTGGCGGAAGCCTGTCAGGCCATTGAGGATGGCAGCCGGGCTGGAGCGGCGATAGAAAGACAGCATGCCGGAAAGCGATTTTCAGCCGCATGGACCACATTTGAAGAAACCCTTGGTTCCTTTTTGGAGAGTTCCAGATGACCATGCCAAGCTTTTGCCTGATTGTCGAAGACGACCCATTTCAATGCAAGTTACTTACCCACCAACTACAACAACTTGATGTCCCGCAGGTAGAAACCTGTTCCAGTGCTGAGGAACTCTTGAAAATGATCGATACCGGCCGGCATGTGAATCTACTGATCCTCGACATCAATCTTCCGGGAATGGATGGCATAGAAGTTTTACGCCATCTGGCAGATCGCAACTATGCAGGTGAACTGCTCCTGGTGAGCGGGGAAGACGAGAGTATGCTAACCACAGCTGCGCGCTTGGCCCGAGCTCACGGGCTGAAAATACTCGGTCAAGTATCCAAGCCTGTTTCACCCAAGAATCTATCCAACTTACTAAATTCTCAGTGTTCCTCTTTGGAACCGAAATTCAGGGTATCCCCTAAATTCTATACTCCGGAAGAGGTGGCCAAGGCCATTGCAGACAAGGAGCTCACCGGTTTTTATCAACCCAAGGTCAAAGTCGATGACCGAAAGGTGGTAGGGGCTGAATACTTGGTGCGCTGGCAACATCCAGAGGATGGTCTGGTGTTACCCGATCAGTTCGTATTTGCCGCTGAGGCCGGTGGCATCATTAGTGAACTCACCACCGCTATATTTGCAGACGCTTTGGAACAACTTAAAAGGTGGCAAGCAAAAGGGCTTAATCTCAAGGTTGCCGTGAATGTTTCCATGAGTGATCTCTGTACACACTCTTTCGCCGACCAAGTTTTCGAAATGTGCGAAAAAAGGGGGGTTAAGGCTGAGGATCTGGTGCTGGAAGTGACCGAGAGCCGCTTGGAACACAATATTACCAATGCTTTGGAAGTATTGGGCCGTTTGCGCTTGAGACATTTCAGGTTATCCATTGATGATTTCGGTACCGGCCATTCTTCTCTGGCACGCCTGCGTGACTTGCCTTTCGACGAACTCAAGATCGACCGTAGTTTCACTCATCGTGCGTGGGAGGATCCGCGTCGTTTGGCCATTTATGAATCCAGTCTTGATATGGCGCGGCGTTTGGGCATGCAAGTCGTGGCTGAAGGAGTCGAGGACGAGGAAGACTGGCAGTTCCTCCAAGACAATGATTGTCACATGGCGCAAGGTTACTATATCAGTTGCCCATTACCTCCTGAGGAATTTACTCGATGGATGCAAAGTTGGCATGCCAGTTGAGATCTTTGATGGGAATGTGGTCCCAAATGAAAACTATTCCAACTTTTACTATGACTGCAGCGTCAACACTGCCGTGATATGGATGGATCTAAGCAAGGAGGACAAAGAGACTCCTGAATTGACAGGAGCAAGGATGGAATTCTCATTCAAGCCACTTCAAGGGTACGTTTTTTATCGATCACCTTGACCGTTTTTTTCAATAGGGAGGGATCGAAATGCCGGATCCTTTCCAAAAATGTTTCGGTGACTTCGAAATTACGGCCAACAATCATTACACCGTTTTTTCCATAGACTTCTTCAGCCAATATCATCCCTACTGTCACCGAACGAAGCGGAATCTCTTTAACCGTTGCAGAAGCGCTCTCTGCCCCTTGCAATTTGGCGAAAATCTCGAGAAGATCCGAATCATAGAGGTCATTCCTGCTGCGCAGGGTGTCTATAGCCAATTGCGAAGATCTGCACTGGGTCTTTACCCGATCGAAATCAATGGAAATTTTAAGGATTCGCGAACCTAAAGGAACCGTCAGGCTCTCTACATTTCCGGTTTTCTCCACAGGTTCCTCCACTTTTCCCAGGATTTCGAGTACCGGCTCCAGCCTTGGAATATTGCGCAATAATTGTTCGGCGACTTTGGGTGCGCCGGAAACTAGGGTTTCTTCCTCCCAACTCAGCGGATCTCCATGATAAATCTTGTCCACCGTGTCGACTGGCAGAGAGATGTAGCCGATCTGTGACAGCAATGCCGCCGCTTCTACCTGCCATCGCTGAGTCATACCTGCCGCCTTGGCCAATTCCAACACGTAATCCCTGATCTGACGTGCCCGACTGAAAGCCACCGGATTGATGATTGCCAACACATCGACCAGAGAGCGAATGCTGCCTAGTAAGGTTTTCTGCAACAATTCCTTTTCTGCAGTGATCAGACGATGATGTTCCATGGCTGCTTTGAATGCCTGGAGCAAACGATCAGGTGGACACGGTTTGGTCAGAAAGCGGAAAATCTGTCCCTCGTTCACGGCTTTGGAGGCCAATTCGATGTTGGTTTCTCCCGTGAGAAGCATTCGCACCGTGTCCGGAGAAATTTGCTGGATGCGACTTAAGAATGTGGCGCCGTCCATTTCCGGCATGCGCATATCGGATAATACCACAGCGATTTTTTTGGTCTTTTCCAAGACATCCAGACCCTCGGCACCACTGGTGGCGGTCAGCACTTCATACCGCTTGCGTAAATGAAGAGTCATGGACTTGAGCACTTGGGGCTCATCATCAACGCACAATATCCGGGGACGGTCTGGATGTGCCATGTTATTTGTCCTCTTGGGTTTCTGCCTGTTGGCGGGCAAACTCGCGCCAGGTTTCAAGTTCCTTTTCAACCTTCAGGTTTTGCCAATAATCTTGGTTATCGCTTACAGGGCCATTTACGCTGCATATGTGGCAGTTGGGTATGGTTTCGCGGGTAAGCAGATGTGCGGTATGTACAGCAGCCAGGAGATCGTATTCCTGTTGGGGGACGCGTTGAGGCCAATGGTGGTGGGCAACGGCCTCCACCACCGGATAAGGCAGTCCCCAAAGACCTAACAAATAGGCGCCGATTTCCGCATGACTGGTTCCGAAAAGCTCATATTCCACTAAATAGAGGGGGCGTTCTTCGTGATGGGCACGACTCATTGCATCTTCCAGTTGCCGGGGCAGTCCGACCGCCAGAATTAGAAGGCCGATGTCATGTAGCATGCCAGCTGTAAAAGCATCTTCCTGTTTTCCCTTGGGAGCAATATATTTACTTATGGCGGCAACATGAAGGGCGTGTTCCTGCAACGCGGGGATGGACAAACCACTGACCTGGATGTTAGCCGTGGAAGAATCGAAAACCTTGGTGGCCAACGTTAAACTTTTGACGGTTTCGATGCCAAGGTAGGTCACCGCTTCTTCGATGGAAGTGACTTTGCGCGCTAGGCGAAAAAATGAAGAATTGACCATTTGCAAAACTTTTGCACATACCGCCATATCCTGTTGAAGGATTGAGGCAACCTTTTTGGTGTTGGACTCTTCCCCGGATAATGCATAAGTCAATTCAGTGTATATCCGGGGTAGAACGGGTAATGCATCGATATTGCCAACGATTTTGCGGATCGCCTCGTCATCAATTAGATCCTGGAGATCACAAGCTCGTTGGATCACATTCGCCAGGGTTTCTCCCTCGCAGGGTTTGCTGAGAAACTGATGGGCCACCGAGGTGGCCCGGAGGGCCATTTCCTGATCCGAAAAACCGGAAAGAACGATCCGGGCCGTTTCGGGATAGCGTTTATGTACCTCGGTGAGAACCGCAACCCCATCGATATGCGGCATCCTCATGTCGCTGACCACGACGTCGAAACGTTCCTCCGCCAGACGTGACAAAGCTTCCGCTCCACCCAGGGCAAAGCTCATTTTCCACTGCCGTCGTCGGCGGCGGAGAAGATTCTTCAAGCCTGAGAGAATCTCGGGTTCGTCATCCACAAACAGGATTTTTTTCACGCTGAAGCCCCTAATTTTCCTGGATAGCCCGAATGGGTAACTGGATGAAGAAAGTTGTCCCAGTCCCCTGTTGGCTATCGAAAGTCAATGAACCTCCGTGTTTGTCTATCACGATGTTACGGGCGATCGCCAAACCCTGTCCTGTGCCCTTGCCAACCTCTTTGGTGGTAAAAAAAGGGTCGAAAATCCGCTGGGCGATTTCCGGGGGAATCCCCGAGCCGCTGTCCTTGATTTCGATGATCACGGCTGCCTCTTGCTGGTAGGTGCGGATGGAGATCTCCCCTTTCCCTCCTTGATTCTCAACAACGTCTCCGATGGCATGGGCAGCGTTGACAATCAAATTGAGAAATACCTGATTGATATCTCCCGCCAAGCATTCCACAAGTGGTATATCGCCAAAATCAGTTTTCACCTCAGCCACGTATTTGTATTCGTTGCGCGCCACCGTCAGGGTGTTTTGTAAAGCTTTGTTGATATCAACTGCGGTTTTTTCGCGTTGATCAATATGACCAAACTCTTTCATTGCCCTGACGATGTTGGTCACGCGCTCGATGCCTTCCAAAGTTCTGGAAAAAGCCTGGGGCACTTCCTCCTCCAGGTATTCCAGATCAGTCTCTTTTTCTGCATCCCGAAGTTCAGCCAGGACCTTTGTATGGTTGGGACTGGCGGAAAAGTTGTTTAAGGCGGTGCGATATTTACCCAGCAGTTCCTGGAAATCCTCAAAGGCAGTCTGCAAGAAATAGATACTGTCCCCGACAAACTGAATTGGAGTATTGATTTCATGGGCGATTCCAGAGGCCAACTGGCCAACGGCCTCAAGTTTCTGTGCCAAATGTAGCT
>JALVSV010000010.1 GCA_027024125.1 Methylothermaceae bacterium
CCCGAATGGCGATGAATTCCATTTCTGGGGTGATGATGTCGCGTCGTGCGTAATGCATCTGGGTGACGTTGGCGCCGGGTTTGGCCCTGCGGGGATTCCTGAGGTTGGGGAAGCGTAAGTGCGCGGTTTCTGCATCCAACAGCCGTTGGCGCCCGTAATCGGAAGAAAGTCCGGAGAGGGGTTCGCAGTCGTTACGTTCCTCGATCCATGGGGCACGCAGAAGTGGCAAGCCTTCAGTCAGATCGATTTCCACCTGGGGGTCGGTATAGGGCCCGGAGGTGTCGTAGACATAGATCGGAGGGTTGTCGACCGGCCCGTCGTTGGTCTGGGTGGGACTTTGGTCGATCTGACGCATCGGAACGCGCAAGTCGTTGCGGCTGCCCTGGAGATAGATCTTGGTCGAGGAGGGGAAGGGTCGGATGGATGCCTTTTTGGCGCGGACGTTTTGTCGAAATGCATCTGGGACGGCGTTCATAGGTCTCTCCTGTGCCTGCAGCGGCGCAGGGACAGACCCGAGCTTCCCTACGCCGGTCTTAACCGGTATCAGGTTCCAAGGGTATCTCTCAGCGTCGTTTCGGGTCAAACGACGCACCCCTAGCTCTGGCTGCTAACGCTAAAGCATCGACCACAGTTTTGCAAGCTTGATGGAATTGAAATTAGGCGTTTACCGCGTCACTTGGGTAATGCTAGAATCCAGAAATCATCCATGGCATACATTTTCCTGCCGGTCCAATCAAATTTCATGACCACGCAATCCAACGGGCGCAACTGCACGGCCGCGGTGGAGATCAAGGGGAGTTCTGTCACCTTGCCCATCGTCCGGTTGCTCAATGCCGATACGGCTGCTGTCATCACACAGTTACAGGAAAGAATCGACCAGGCCCCGGACTTCTTCCGTGGGGCGCCTGTCGTGGTTGATCTGTCGGCCTTGGCAGACGAACAGCACATAGATCTTGAGACACTGGTCAAAGAATTGCGTCAGCTGGAGATGATCCCTGTGGGGTTGAGGGGCGGGAGTGAGGCTCTGCGTCAATCAGCTCGCTCGCTCAATCTGGCCTGTTTGGCTGAATCTGCAATCCCAGAGCCCCGGCCGCAAAAACCGGACACCAAGGTACAGCCAGTCGAGTCCCCAAAGCCAGAAGCGCAAACCACTTCTCCTCCCCCTGCTTCCCATGCCTTGTTGATCACCCAGCCAGTGCGTTCGGGGCAGCGGGTGTATGCCAAGGGTACGGATCTGATCGTTATGTCATCTGTCGGATATGGTGCGGAAATCATGGCGGATGGACACATCCATGTGTACAACACCTTGCGCGGTAGAGCCCTGGCTGGGGTGCATGGTGATACGGAATGCCGTATTTTCTGTCGCGACATGCAGGCCGAACTGGTTTCCATCGCCGGACATTACCGTATCAGCGATGATTTGGAAGAAGAGGTACGGGGTAAATCGGTACAGATCTATATGCGCGACTCAGCGTTGATCATAGAATCGTTTTGAGCAGGCATGCAGCAGGTCGAAGCATCGTTGCTTTTTCACCTGTCGGGAACAGCAACCTCCAATGGATGGAGGTTTCCAGGGTAGATTTGACTGTCCTGGCTCCTCGCCCACGCATGTGGGAAAGACAGGTTTTGTTCCTGTGTGCAAATGGATGGGACGAATCAACAGGTTGTAGTTAGGTTGGATCAGGCAAACCCAAGGGTAGAGACGGAGGAACTTTAGTGGCAAGAATTATCGTGGTCACCTCTGGCAAAGGTGGAGTGGGGAAAACCACAACCGCTGCCGCCATGGCAATGGGGCTGGCTTTACGCGGCTATAGAACATCAGTGGTTGATTTTGATGTGGGATTGCGCAATCTCGATTTGATCATGGGATGTGAGCGCCGTGTGGTCTATGATTTCGTCAATGTGATCAATAAGGAAGCCAATCTGCGTCAGGCTTTGATTCGGGATAAACGGTGTGACAATCTTTACATCCTCCCAGCTTCCCAGACCCGGGACAAAGAGGCCCTGTCAAAGGAAGGGGTGGGTGAGGTGCTGGAAGAACTCAGCCAGGATTTTGACTACGTGATATGTGACTCTCCGGCGGGTATCGAAAAAGGCGCATATCTTGCGATGTATTATGCCGATGATGCAGTCGTGGTGAGCAATCCCGAAGTGTCATCGGTTCGGGATGCCGACCGGATGATCGGGATTCTGGCCAGCAAGTCCCGGCGGTCCGAGTTGAACGAAGAACCGATCAAAGAGCACTTGTTATTGACCCGTTATTCACCAAAGAGGGTGGAAAAGGGGGAAATGTTGAGTGTGGACGACGTGCTGGATATTCTGGCCCTGCCCTTACTTGGGGTCATTCCAGAATCGCAGGCGGTGTTGACGGCATCCAATGAAGGTCTCCCGGTAGTCCTGGATGAAAAGAGCGATGCTGGACAGGCCTATCGGGATGCGGTGAGCCGCTATCTGGGGGAGGAATTGCCCCACCGCTTTATCTATAACGAGAAGAAAGGCCTGTTCGGCCGTTTGTTCGGAGGGTAAGTGATGGGACTTTTGGATTACTTTCGTACGACCAGACCTAAAAGTGCCCATGTTGCCAAGGAAAGGTTACAGATTCTGGTAGCCCATGAACGCAGGATGCGTGGAGCACCTAGCTACCTTGCCGAGATGCAGCGGGAACTGCTCGATGTCATCCGTAAATACGCCAACGTCAGGGACGACGCGATCAGCATCCAGATGGAACAGGATGAGGATAGGGAAATCCTGGAAGTCAACATCGTCTTGCCTGATGAGGTGACGAATAAAGGCTACGATGAGACGGGGGGAAAGATTGACACAACAAGGAACTAATCCATCGTTTTCATTCATGTCAAGGGAGATATAGAAGTGAAAGAGACAACCAAGACTGCAAAACCCTCAAAAGATGTCAAGATCTCCAAGGGTGAAGAGATCGGTCTGGCGGCGGGAAAAATATGGCATTATCTCGAAAAGGCCGGAGAGGCGTCACCTTCAAAGTTGGCATCAGCAACCGGTCTGAGTGCAAAGGAGGTTCAACGGGCAGTCGGCTGGCTTGCCCGGGAAGAAAAGCTCATCATCGAGACGGATGGGCGCACCGAGCTTTTCAAGCTGGTATGATTTAAATCGTGGGAAATGAAAGCCGACGGATCACAGCCGGATTTACCGAAGGGCGTGGTCGTTTTGGTGGTGATGGGGAAAGCGAAAGTCCGGTCATGAGTATCTATCCTGCATGACCTGCTTTTGGTGTCGCGTCACCACGGCTTTGTTTTCCAATAAGTAAAAACGAATAGAGGAGGGTGAGGTTATGTACAAGAAAACTTTAGTGGTGGCAGCGGTTTGTACCACGTTCCTGGCTGGTTCTGTGTGGGCTGGCGAGGACACAGGACAAAAGATGGAGGGTGGTAACGTTCGCATCAAAGTCCGTCCCATGCCACTGGGATCACAAGGCGAAAAGGGAATGCAGGGGCAGGGTATGATGCCGATGATGCAGGGACAAGGCGGAGGCGGAATGAAGATGCCCATGATGAAGCAGGGGCAGGGTGGAGGCGGAATGGGTATGCCGATGATGCAACAATGTATGCAGCTTCATCAGCAGGTACTGACCCGCCTGGATCAACTGGAGAAAAAAATCGATCATCTGAGTGAGGAGATGGATCATACCCAGAAGGAGATCGATCATATGTTCAAGGAGGGTGAAAAGGAGTCCCACGAGCGTTTGACCGCGATCGAGGAGAAATTGGGCCATATCCTCAAGGAAAGGGAAAAGGAATCCCACGAAACATTGCAGACTATCCAGGACTCACTCAAACATATGGGTAAGGAGATCGACCATATCCTGGAAGAACGAGAGAAGGAATCCCACAAGCGCCTGGCTGCAATCGAAAAGAAACTGGAACACGTGCTGAGGGAACAAGAGCAGGAAACGCACTGATTTGACATAGACTGGTTTATCAACGCCCCGCTTTGACGGGGCGTTCTTGTCTGGAGTGGTAGGAATCGGAGGGGAGAGACTGTCATCGGCCATACCTTTTTGCGCCAATTTGTGGCCAGTTGTATCGATCTTGCTCCTGTCCTGGCTGTGGTTTTGATCTTCCAGTTGGGTGTTATCCACCAGCCACTGCCCAACGTGATGGATCTGGTCGGTGGAATGATATTGATCGTTCTTGGCCTGACATTTTTTGTCATCGGTCTGGAACAGGCGCTGTTTCCACTGGGTGAGTCGATGGCCTATGCCTTCGCCCGCAAGGGGAGTCTGCCCTGGTTGCTGGCTTTCTCCTTCTGCCTGGGATTTGCCACCACCATTGCCGAGCCGGCACTGATTGCCGTGGCGGAGAAGGCTGCGCAAGTGGCATCCAGTGGTGGGATGATTGCGCCGGTGGACCGGGCAAAGGAGCAATATGCCCTGGGGCTGCGCCTCACGGTAGCTTTTGCCGTCGGTGTGGCTTTGGTGGTGGGGGTGGTGCGAATCATCAAAGGGTGGCCCCTGCATTGGTTGATGATTGTTGGATATGCTTTCGTCATGACGATCACCTTGTTCGCACCACCTGAGATTATCGGTATCGCCTATGATTCCGGGGGGGTGACCACTTCCACCATCACGGTTCCTCTGGTGACGGCGTTGGGGGTCGGTTTGGCTCATTCCATCAAAGGGAGGAATCCTGTGGTGGATGGTTTCGGACTCATCGCCTTTGCATCCCTCACCCCGATGATGTTTGTCATGATCTATGGCATGGTGTTGATGTGAATCTGGTTTGGGGCGTCCTGGAGTCCGTTCGTGACATCCTTCCTATCGCTGGGACCATTCTGCTTTTTCAGCTTTGGGTGATCAGGCGTCCTATTCCCAACGTCCCCCGGCTGATGCGGGGACTGTTCTGCGTAATCGTGGGTATGGCTTTGTTTCTGGAAGGATTGGAGGTGGCGTTGTTTCCATTGGGCGACCTGATGGCGGCGCAGTTGACAGGACCTCAGTTCATTCCTGCCCATGGTGCTGTGATGATGGATTATCTCTGGGTCTACCTGTTCGCCGCCAGCCTGGGTTTTGCCACCACCCTGGCCGAACCCTCCCTGATTGCGGTGGCACTGAAGGCCCAGGAGATCTCCGGTGGCGCCATTCATGCGTGGGGGCTCAGACTGGCGGTGTCTCTGGGGGTCGCGTTCGGGATCTCTTTGGGTACGTATCGAATCGTCAGTGGTGGCGAGTTGTTCGTTTTCATCTTACTGGGCTATCTGGTCGTGCTGTTCCAGACTTTCTTTGCGCCTTCTTTGATCATTGGTCTGGCCTATGATTCCGGTGGAGTGACGACCTCTACCGTGACCGTCCCTCTGGTGACCGCGCTGGGGTTAGGTTTGGCCAGGTCGGTGCCTGGACGTGACGTACTGCTGGACGGTTTTGGCCTCATTGCTTTTGCCAGTCTGTTTCCGATCATGACGGTGCTGGGCTATGCTCAGATAGCTACTTGGTTCAGTCGCATACGAGGATAATGGGACAATGCGTTTCAAATTGATCGTGGTGTTTGTGGAAGACGAGAAGACGGACCTGGTTCTCAAGACAGCCAGGGAATATGGGGCCACCGGGGCGACGGTGATCACCAATGCCAGGGGCGAGGGGATGCAGCGTCCCCGTACCTTTCTGGGGTTGACTTTGGAGACTCAGCGCGATGTGGTGCTGATGCTGGTGGAGGAGCATCTGAGCCGGATCATTCTGGAGGCGATTGCCAAGGCGGCCCATTTTGACGATTCCCCAGGCACCGGCATTGCCTTCCAGATCGATGTGGAAGATGCTGTCGGTGTCCGGCATCAGGTGGAGAAATTGGTGCCCTTGATTGAGGAGGAAATCTGATGGCGCAAAGAAAAAAAAGAGTGATCCGGGTTCGGGATATCATGAGAACCGATTTCAGCACCATCGAAGGCATCGCCACGGTGGACGAGGCTCTGCACATGATGAAGCGCCTCAAGACCTCGGTTTTGGTGGTGAAGAAACGTCACGACGACGACGAATATGGTCTGATCACATCGGGTGATATCGCCCGCCATGTACTCGCCAAGGACCGTTCTCCCGATCGGGTCAACGTCTACGAGGTGATGGAGAAACCGGTGATCTCGGTGCATCCTGACATGGACATCCGTTACTGCTCGCGGCTGTTTGCGCGCTACAGTCTGGTACGTGCTCCAGTGGTCGATGGCCGCCAAGTGGTGGGTATGGTCAGCCCCAATACCCTGGTGCTCGATGGCCTATATCAGTTGTTGAAATAGCAAGTCAGTCTTCCATCAGGCGTACAGCCAGCACATCGCATTTGGCGTGGTGGATGACGCTGGATGCAGTCGATCCAAGCAGGATTCCCAGACCCTTGCGGCTGTGGGATCCGACGATGATCAGGTCCACGCCTTCTTCCTCGGCCACCCGAACGATTTCTACCTTTGGACTTCCCACCTCTACCCAACGGCGCTCGGCGGGAATGCCCAGCCTTGCCCCGATTTCATCCAGTTTCTCTTTGGACGCTTTGATCAGTTGATCTGTGATGTCGACGTCGAAAGGGATGATGGGGCCATAGATCGAGTCGGTGACCGGAAGGTTGTCAACCACGTGTAGAACGCTCAATTTTGCCTGATAACGCTCTGCCAGATCCTTGGCGTGCTCGGACACCTCTTCCCCATGTTCTGAGAAGTCGGCGGCCAGAAGAATGTGCTGATAGGGTTGCATGATGTCGGTCCTCCTCATGTGTGGATTTTAGATTACGCGAAAGTTCAGGAAAACTCACCGTAGAAAAATCATTGTGTGACACAACTCCCTGACCTCAGTGGTGCAACAATTTGCAGCCCTTTGGTTTCCTCTGAAGGTCGGGGCGACAGGTTATGATCATATCAGAAGTCGGGGCTTTACCTCCTCTCACGGCTGTTTTGCATCTTCCATTCGTGCCTCAGCCTCCATCCATTCCTCCTCGGCGAGGGCGAGTCGGCGGTCCACCTCGGCCTTTTCCAAAAGAAGTGCCTGTAACTTTTGTTTGCACTCGGGTTGGTATAGAGAGGGATCGGCCAACTGCTGTTCCAATGTCGCCTTGGATTGACTCAACTTGGCGACCTGTTTTTCTGCCGCAGCCAGGGCCTTTTTGAGCGGACGAAGCGCTTCGCGGCGCCGGGCCTCTTCTCTCCGCACATCCTTCCTGGAGGGAGCAGTGATACGGTTTCTATCAGGGATGCTGCGATTGCGGAGTTCCAAAAGCCAGCGCCGGTAGTCATCCAGATCGCCTCGATAAGGGCCCGCACGCCCTTCTGCCACCAGCCAGAACTGATCGGTCACACTGCGCAGCAGATGGCGATCGTGGGATACCAACACCAAGGCGCCGGGATAATCCTGTAAGGCGAGGGTGAGTGCATGGCGCATTTCGATATCGAGGTGATTGGTAGGTTCGTCCAGTAACAATAGATTGGGTTTCTGATATACCAACAGAGCCAAAACCAGGCGGGCCTTTTCTCCACCTGAGAATGTGGTGACGGGAGTGGTGGCACGTTCGGCGCTGAAACCAAAGCCACCCAGAAAGGAGCGCAGCGACTGTTCTTTGGCCCCCGGATCCAGCCGCTGGAAATGTTCCAGGGCTGTCAGGGCCGGAATGAGCTGTTCCAACTGGTGCTGGGCAAAGTAACCGACTTCGAGGCGATCGGCATATTCACTGCGGCCTGACAGCAATGGCAGCTCGCCGGCCAGGGTTTTGATCAAGGTGGACTTACCGGCACCGTTGGGGCCGAGCAGTCCCAGGCGGTCGCCGGGATTGAGCGTGAGCTCGACTTCGCGTAAGACGATGTGGTCTCCATGACCCAAATGGGCTTGTTCAATTCTCAACAAGGGGAAGGGCAAGTGTTCGGGACGGACCAGCTGGAAATGAAAGGGGGAATCCACGTG
>JALVSV010000011.1:0-1553 GCA_027024125.1 Methylothermaceae bacterium
TTGTTTGATGTAATCGATGATGGGTACTTCCCAATCGGGTTTCAGCTTGTTCGGATCGGGGGCGTTGGAGTTGCCATAGGCCTTGTGCAGGCGGATGTCCCGGGGGCCGGAGGGATCGGGCCAGCCGGGGGTGTCGATGGCGCCGTATTCGATGACTTTCAGGCCGGCGTCCCGCATCATTTTCCGGACCACGGTGATGTGGTTGTATTTGACCTCGCCGTGGGTCCAGGGAAAGCCGTAGACCTTGTGGATCAGGCGGTGCCAGGGATAGCCGGGCTGGAAGTTGTTGCAGGTGATGAGCAGCACGTGTTTGGCGATGCGCTTCATTTCCCGGAGCCAGCGGGCGGGATCTTCCAGTTCGGTCCAGGTGACGAAGTTGAAGGCCAGGTCGAATTGCCGGTCGGCGAAGCCGGTCTGGTAAACGTCCAAATCGGTGAGGGTGGTGACCTTGTCCTCCTGGCCGATTTCCGCCCATTTGGGCATCATCTCCAGTTCCGGATTGACCAGGGTGACCTGGCAACCGGCCAGCGCAAATCCGATGGAGTAGAGGGAGCCTGCCGCTTTGGCGCCGTGACTGGGCATCTCCACCACGGTTTTCAGGTTTAACTGTTCTGTCAGGATACGATGGAGTTGCAGCATCACGTAACGGTCGTAGGTGACGCCGAAGACTTCAACTTCATTTTTTTTGGTTTGCATGGACAGGCCCGTTATCGTTGGGTGGATGAGGGTAGGATCTTTGTCAGGCACAGCAATTCCAAAGGCTCGTAAACGGGTAAGGTGGCATGCTTGAAATCCTTCAGATTTCTGGTCACGATGGAGTCAGCTCCCATATGGACCGCCGATTCGTGAATGACGGCATCCTCGAAATCTTTGAATTTCTTGCTCAAGGCATTTTCCAGGATGATCCGGTTGACGGGGGCAATGGTGAATAATGCCATGATGGTGTGGAGATGTCGGCGGGCGGGTTCTCCACCTAAAGTCTTGTGAAGCAGGTAGTGAAGGGTGGTGATTGTCGTGGCGCAGAGATAGCCTAGAATTTCAGAACGTTCTACTTTGGAAAGCAGCAGGGCGGCATGCTCCACGTGGGGTTGCCGATCGAGCAAAACGTCCAGGAGGATGTTGGTGTCGAACAGGATTTTCACAGATATTTGTCTGACAAATGTTGTTTGTAGTGTTCCTCATCCACACTGCTTTCCTTGAGAACGCCCCGGAGTGAAGCGACCGCAGGCGTGATTTCCTGAGTATTTGTGTATTGCTTCTTGTGAATGGCGGCGAAGAAATCCGCCACGATGCGCGACAGGGGTCTGTGGGTCCGGGCCGCATAGACTTTGGCGGCCTTGATGAGTTGGTGGTCGATTCGCAAGGTAAGTTTGGTATTCATTAGGCCATCAATGAAAGACGTACATATTGTGTATGTTAGTACGTCTTATGGATGTGTCAAGGGCTTTTTGGATTCTATAGCCAATCGTGTTTCTGGTACCAATCTACGGTATCGGCGAGCCCTCTTTCAGGATCAATTTTGGGTTGAAATCCCAATTCCTTTTGAGCTTTTT
>JALVSV010000011.1:1563-2573 GCA_027024125.1 Methylothermaceae bacterium
GGTCGGCAAGGGTGGATTCGATATTTTTGCGGGTGACGGGAGGCACCTTCCCCATCAATGGAAAGCCATGTTCGATCAGGCTTGCCAGGGTCAAGGCCAGCCATTCGGGTACATAAAGCGGCGGGCGGCGGATGCCGAGGGCCTGCTGGATGATTTGGCGCAGGCGGTCGAAAGGTTCGGACCGGGCGTTGGTGAGAAAATAGATTTCGCCCACTCGGCCTTTTTCCGCCGCCAGGAGCAGTCCTTCAATGGCGTCCTCGATGTGGATGAGGGGCGTCAGCTTGGGGCTGCGGCCGATTTTTGGCCACAATCCCTTTTTGGCCATGCGTGTCAGCTTGAGCATGTCGCGCCAGTCTCCGGGCCCATACACCATGGAGAAACGGACAATGGTGGCTGGCAGGTTGTTTTCTGCCACCAGTTGCCTTACCAGCTGCTCGGCTTTCAGCTTGCTTTTGCCGTAGGGATGGTGGGGACGGCAGGCCGATTCTTCGGTGGTGGGCGTTTCGCCGGCAATGCCCACTGCTGCCACTGAGCTGCAATGAACGATACGAGGGATACCAGCCCTAAGCGCCTCCTGCATGATGTTCGCTGTGCCCTGAACATTGACTTGTTCGAACATCCCGGCGGTGACCACATAGTGATTGGCATGTCCGAGTGTGGCCAGGTGGAGCAGGCGATCCATACCGTCCCCGATGCCTTCGAGTGTAGCAGGCTGGGTGATGTCACCGCTGATGATTTCTGCACCCAGTTCGGCAAGAACCTGTGCTTTGGATGTGTCTCTGACCAGGCAACGGCAATGGTGTCCCTCCACTCGAAGGCGCTTGACCAGGTGCGGCCCCATAAAGCCTGTGGCGCCTGTGATGAGAAATTTCATGGGCATAGATCCTGGTACAGTTGAAAGGTTCGTTGAGCTATATTCTTCCAGCTGAAGGTCTGACGGATTTTATCGGACTGTTCCGCCATTTGTCTCAGCACCGTCCTGTCCTGCAGGCAACTTGTCATGGCCTTGG
>JALVSV010000012.1:0-333 GCA_027024125.1 Methylothermaceae bacterium
AACTTACCCGTTTGGTCAACGATGTGTGCCAAGTCTGCAACAAGATTGGCCGTGGCTATTTGCCAAACGCCGCCGGGCTGACAGCCTGGCAAATTTTTTTTCTCTCACCTTCATCGGATGTGCCGGTTTCAACAGCGCCCGCATTATACAGGTGGGCGCCTCAGGGCTCTGTTATCTATTCAGGCCGGGGTAGGTGGTCCGCTTCGAAAAACGCCGTGAATTCTTTCTTGCTGTGCAGTCCTGCTGCGCAAGAAAGCCCTGCCCAAACTTCCCTGTTTGGGCGCTCGCCCGGCTGCGAAAGTTCACTGGACTTTATGAACCACTTCCCTGTGG
>JALVSV010000012.1:362-2570 GCA_027024125.1 Methylothermaceae bacterium
CTCGCCCCTGTAGGCTCCACGCCGGCCTCCCTGCCGGCGAGGCTTTCGAATCAGACCACCTGCCCCTGCAATCAATCGTTTGCATGTTTAAATGACGTGGTCCTGTGGGTGCCTTTTTCTGCCTTGCCCTCACAAGGGTATGCGTATAATATATGCGCATCATACCTATCGCCACGGGATGAGGAAATGCAGCTACCCTACGACGCCAAAGCTCCAAAAAAACCGACTAATCTCAGTATAAACAGTGACTTATTAAGAAAGGCCAAGGGCATGAATATCAACCTGTCAGCGACCCTTGAGCAAGCACTCACCGAACTTTTGATCCGAAAAGAGCAAGAGCAATGGCATAAAGATAACAAGCATGCTATCAGTCAATACAATAAGTTTATTGATAAAAACGGAGTTTTCAGCGATGGAACAAGAAACTTCTGATGGCGCAGTTCGCTGTTTATAAAAACAAAAATCCAACCACCAGGAATACATACCCGTTCTTAGTTGATATTCAGTCGAATTTGTTGGACGATTTGCGCACAACGGTCGTAATCCCGCTATCACCACTTTCAGCAATTGGCGGCGAACCGATCTCGCGCCTATGTCCGATCGTTGAGATTCAGGATAAAAAATACGTTGTGCTTACCCAGCAGCTTGCAGGTGTGGATCGGAAAATTCTCGGCCCAAAAATAGCGGATCTAACAAAATATCGTTCTGATTTGATTGCCGCGATAGACTTTGTCATATCGGGTATATAACTCAATAGCCAACTTCCGGGGGAGGCATTGCGGAAACCCCATACCACTCAGAATCATTCAACAAATCAATGTGAACTGTCAGCAGACGCTATCCAACAAATTGACCATTTGGCTATGGCAGCTTGCCGAAGGCGAATCCGCCCCAGATTGATTACTGTCACGCCGCCTGCTTCAAGCCGAACACCTGCCTTGCAGCCCGCATACCGCGCAGGTACTTGGTCTGACGCCGGGCACACTGACTCACCAGCGCCTCTGGCGCCCCCACCGCAGAACCGAATTGCCTGAGCAAGCGGTCGGCATAATTGATGAATGGATCCCCGTCGACACCCAGCCGTTTGAGGATTTTGGGTTGGTGCTCAGAGATATGGCCACGCTTGTCAAAGCGTATGGCTCTGCCGGCCCAGTCAACCAGCTCCAGGTAATCCTCGAAGGCAAAGGGAATTGCCCAGGAGGTTCTGCCAGTGGCATCGAATGGCATGAGCGGGGCCTGGGGCAGGGATTTTACTGCCACTTCCGATTGTAAAGGATCTCCGTCGATTGCTTCAGCGCCTGATATAGCATCGGGAACGCTGTGTTCCTGGAGATCTTCAGATCCGGCGGCCGGTACCTTATCCACCCGTTCCTGGATCGAGGTATAGTCCGAAGATTCCGGAGTGTCGGCAATACCTGCCCTTACAGGATTCAGATCCACATAGGCCATGGCTGCCAATAACGCCTGCTCATCGAGCAGGGCCTGGCTCTTGAATCGTCCCTCCCAGAACCTCCCTTTCACCCCATCCTCTGCATTGGCCAGGCGGGCGATGTATTCGTTCAGGGTGCGCATGAACCAGGACAGGTCATACAGACGCGCCCGGTAGATTTCCGCCATTTCAACTACCTTGTCGATTTCCGCTGTACTCATCCCTTCCCGGGCGTCTGAAAGGTACTTCGACACCAGTAGGGGGCCTGTGAAGAGATCTGTCCAGCGCCTGAGCACCTCTTCCACCGACCATTCCAAGGCCCTGTCCCTATCAATCCGCACCACGATGTGAAAATGGTTACTCATCACAGCATAGGCGGCCACATCGATGGCAAAGATGCCTGCCAGCTGCTTGATCCTTTCGGCGATCCAGCCCCGGCGGTGATCGAAGTTCCTGCCAGAGAAGGAATCTTTACCGCACAAGAAGGCACGTCGAACACATCGACTCACGCAGTGGTACCAGGGTGTGTCATCAAGGAAGACAAGGGTAGAGCGGGGTTGGGTCATGATGTCGGATCTGTGGTTGACGATGATGTGGCAAGCTTAACTCAGAGTGCGTGGCGGATTCAATCAAAGTGGGTGTCCTGCAGTATTTGCAGTAGTTTTCGTTAATCTTAGATGAGAAAACCAGGGCGGGCAACCACACCCACGCATGTTTTCGGGCAAGCCCGCCCGGCTGGAATCCGATCGTTTGCGTGAAGAAGCATCAAATCCGGCGGA
>JALVSV010000013.1 GCA_027024125.1 Methylothermaceae bacterium
TCTCTACACCAAACTGCGCCAGGATTCCTTCGCGATCCAGGTCGAGCGCGCAATTGAGTGCCGTCTGCCCCCCCATGGTGGGCAGCAAGGCATCGGGGCGCTCCTGTTCTATGATCTTGGCCACGGTCTGCCAGTCCACGGGTTCAATGTAGACCCGCTCGGCGGTTTCCGGATCAGTCATGATGGTGGCCGGATTGGAGTTCACCAGGATGACCTTGTACCCCTCTTCACGCAGAGCCTTGCAGGCTTGGGTACCGGAATAGTCGAATTCACACGCCTGGCCAATCACGATTGGCCCGGCCCCAAGCAACAGTATGGTTTGAATGTCGTTTCTTTTTGGCATGGGGTCTCAAATGTGGCTGGCCATCAATTCAATGAAACGGTCGAACAAGGTCTCCACATCGTGAGGGCCGGGGCTGGCCTCCGGATGCCCCTGGAAACCGAATGCTGGAAACTCGGTATGTTCGATACCCTGGAGGCTGCCGTCGAAAAGAGACCTGTGGGTTGGAAGCAGGTTCGCAGGCAGGCTGGTCTCATCCACAGCAAAACCGTGATTCTGAGAAGATATCATGACCCTGCCCGATTGTATGTCCTGCACGGGGTGGTTGGCACCATGATGGCCAAATTTCATCTTGGCCGTCTTGGCACCACAGGCCAGGGCCAACAATTGATGGCCCAGGCAGATACCAAAGACTGGGATTCGCGCTCTCAGGATCTCCCGGATGGCTGTAATGGCATAGTCACAAGGCTCAGGATCACCTGGTCCATTCGACAACATCACCCCATGCGGTGACAGTGCCAAAACCTCGCTGGCCGGCGTGATGGCGGGCACCACAGTGACTTCACAATCGTGTGAGACAAGCAACCGCAGTATATTGTGCTTGACCCCGAAATCGTATACTACCACGCGGAAGCGGCCGCTCCCTTTTTCCTGATACCCCTGGCCCATGGACCAGCAGCCCTGACGCCAGCGGTACTGCAACTTGCAAGTGACTTCCCGTGCCAGATCCATGCCCTTGAGTCCCGGAAAGTCCCTCGCCCGGACGACAGCAGCCTGTTCATCCATCTCATCATCTGCCCACAGACATCCACGCTGAGCCCCTTTATCCCGTAAAATCCGGGTGAGCCGGCGTGTGTCTATCCCGGCAATCGCAACCACGCCCTGCTGCTTGAGATATTCTTCCAGGCTTGTGGTCATGCGCCAATTGCTTGGAATCAGAGGAACACTGCGAACGATCAAACCCGCCGCATGGACTTTTTCCGATTCACTATCCTCCGGATTGACCCCGGTATTGCCGATATGGGGATAGGTCAGAGTGACCAGTTGCCTGGCATAGGAAGGGTCGGAGAGGATCTCCTGATATCCGGTCATAGCAGTGTTGAACACCACCTCACCCACTCTACACCCCGTTGCACCTATGGCAACACCATGAAAAAGGGTTCCGTCTTCCAAAGCCAGTATCGCTTTCTTACTCACTCATACACCTTAAAAGGCCAAACAAAACGGGACAGCCACCGGATGGCTTCCCGTATCCAACAATACAAAATGGATTGTCCATTTTAGGCCATTAGCGATTTCAGATCCACGAGACGCTGAGATAAAACAGGACCACGTCATTTAAACACGTAATGGATTGATTGAAGAGGCAGGTGGTCTGATTCGAAAGCCTCGCCGGCAGGGAGGCCGGCGTGGAGCCTACAGGGGCGAGATCGGACCGAAAGTCCAGTGGACTTTCGCAGCCGGGCGAGCGCCCAAACAGGGATGTTTGGGCAGGGCTTTCTTGCGCAGCAGGATCGCGTAACAAGAAAGTATTCACGGCGTTTTTCGAAGCAGACCACCTGCCTCGGCTTGAATAGATGACGGAGCCCTGCGGCAAACACCACCCCTGGAGTCAACGCCCAAAGAACCAGTCATAATAGGCATTAGCCTCCCGGCCGTGCGCAAAACGCCGGACACTGCGGACCTATGCCGCGCGGTCGCGCCTGATCGCCGCAAAGGCGATCCCGTAGAAATCCGCCAGCCGCCGGTAAGATCCCTCGATACGGGCCTTTGCTGCCACTGTTGCGCGCACAGGGGGAAGTACGCGTAGCGCCAGAAGGGTGGGCAAGACCCGCGTGATCTCGTCCGGTCGGACCCAGCCCGCATACTCGATGAGCGGCCGGTCGTCGGTGACCGCGGGCGCAGCGCCCACGAACCTCTCCAGGCCGGTCCGGCCGGTAACGTAGGTCGCCAACAGATCGGCCGGGGTATCGATGCCCACCTCGTGCAACGCGGCACGGATGCCTGGATCAGCAAAGCGTTCGGCGATGCGGGCATAATCCAGATCCAATGGCTGCATCGAACCCAATAACAGCATCTCGTGGACTTCGGTGGTCCACAGCGTGACATAGGGGAAAACGTCCAGCATCGCCCGCACCAACGAGCGGGAGTCCGCCTCGTTCTGGGTGCTGATCGGCCACCACTGGGCGAGCAGACCGTTGGCGTCGAGCCGGCGCGCGGCCAGCTGATAGAAATCCCGGGAATAGAGATTCACGACACCGGCGGCTGGGGGTGGCGGCGGCTCCAGGG
>JALVSV010000014.1 GCA_027024125.1 Methylothermaceae bacterium
CTGATCGGGGTCGAAGGCCGGTTTGTCGCCTATCAGCGATTGGGAGGCAAGGATGCGATCGATGGTGCGGGTCAGTCTTTTGCCCATTTTTATGACGTTTGCTCGTCTGATGGGGTTCAAATTGGCAATTGCGGCCATGGGTCAACCTCAAGGTTCATGGAAAAGGCACTCAAAATATAAGGAAATTCTACCCTAATCTGAGAAATTTGTGGTAATTTTAGTCAAAAGTTGTTGTTATGGAGCAAAATTTCATGGGTAGAGTCCCGACAGTCTGGTTGGTTTTGGGGGACAAATTGGGTGACAATGCCCAGGTCGAGGTCGTTGCCGAAGCACTCGGCTGGCCTGTCGAGCGCAAGCGGTTGGTGTGCAAAGCGCCTTATGTCACTGGGAAACCGTCGTTCCGTGCTTCACTCTACCATCTTGATCTGCAGCACTCAGACCCCTTGACGCCTCCCTGGCCGGATCTGGTGTTGACCATTGGGCGGCGTCCTTCCATGGCGGCATTGTGGATCAGGCAGCAATCGGGAGGCAAGACCAAGTTGGTGCTGTTTGGGCGACCCAGACGTCATGCCAGGGAATTCGACTTGGTGATCATTCCGCCTCAGTATTTTATGCCTTCAGGTTCCAATGTGTTGCAGCTGGAACTGCCGTTGATGAGAGTCAGCAGGACAGGAACCGCGCGAGAAGACATGATCTGGAAGGAAAGACTGGAGAAATTACCAAGGCCGTTGGTGGGGGTGTTTGTGGGTGGAGTCACGAGAACGTTTGCCTATGACGTCGAAGTGGCCAGAGAGTTGTTGGACAGCGTGCGAACGGCCATGGGTGGGCAGGGAACCATCTATATCTCCACCAGCCGCAGGACTCCCAGGGAAGTGGTCGAGGCGCTGGTCCAACATAAACCGGACAATGCAATCCTCTACCGGTGGGGAGTCGATGACGAGAAGGAGAATCCCTATCGGGCGCTCTTGGCCTATGCGGATGGTTGTGTCGTGACTTCAGACAGCATTTCGATGATGGTCGAAGTGGTGAGAATGAACAAGCCACTGGCGGTGTTCAAGCTTCCGGTGACTTGGAACTGGCGTGAAAAGATGAAGTTAAAAATGGGTGAATTGATGTGCCGCTTCGGGCTGTCGGCGTGGCTGTATGATCGGGGCTGGGAGATTGGTGGCCGCAATCTGGAGGCGTTCCAGGACAGATTCATTCGTCGTGGCTGGGCAGTGACCCTCGATGGCAGCCGATTTCCATATCCCCCCAGGACAAATGAAGTACCTGACGAAGTGGACAAAGTGGTCAGCCGGATAAAATCGTTGTTCTGATTTTCTCTCTACATACAAAGAATTGTTTCAGCCCTGCGGTTTCTGATGGGCAGGGAATGAAACGCGGCCGTTTAATCCTCCTGAGAAGGATTGGGTAACAGAAAAGCCATGTCTACACTACTGATTTTGGGGTCCAAGCCGGATCCAGTGTTGCCGCCGGCAACGGAATGGGATGATCTCGCCTGCGCCAATGCATCCGGATATATCGCGGCGAAGCATGGACTGCCTGACCCTGTGTTCACAGTCGTCACAGCTTTGCTTGTTTCCGGTATCGAGTCCGGAAAGCAGAGCATGCAGGCCATGCGGGGTTTGCATACCGGGACGTTGTATTGTCTGCGCAGCACTTCGCGCAAGACCAGCCTTCGGCTGGCCAGTCCCAGGAAATTTCTGCGGGCAGTGCCAAGAGCGATACGGGTGAGTCCGCTTTATTTCAAATGGGTGATGCATCGGGCAGGTTACCGTTGGGATCATTTCGTCGCCGTGGATGTATTCCGTTATGTCGAGGCTGCGTGTCACTGGATATCCCAGGGTGACGAGCTACTGGCCCAGGCTGCGCAAAAGCGTCCATCGACCGGATTGACCGCATTGTTGATCGGGATGTCATTGCGGCGCTATGACCGGTTCATCCTGAGCGGGTTTAGCTTCGAGTTGACCCATGCCTATGCCCACAATCCGGAGATCAACCAGCGCGGCACCCAAAAAAGCGCGCATGCGCCCACCGACATTCTTTTCTTGCAGCGCCTTGCTTCCGGGCTTGGAAATGTGTACACGACCGAACAGACAGTACACCGAATGGCCGGGCTCCCGTTATTGGGATTTCCGGGCGGTGGGCCATCTCCCATCGGCAAAGAAAGTTTCGTTGCCGGAATTTCGGGAGATGAATCGAGTCCCCCTGGAATCTAGCGTCGCTGATAAGTGCCGATCAATTCCGCGTGTCCCAATATGTGTCCCTTCAGGGCCTGTTCCAGCTCCGCTTTCGTGGGGGTCCCCAAATCCGGAAGCACCACATCCAGGGCATAGAGCTTGAAGAAATAACGGTGCCTCCCAATGGGAGGGCAGGGACCACCGTATCCCGTTCTTTTCCAGTCATTGAGTCCTTCCATGGTACCGGGAGGCAGTTTGTCAGCGGTTGCATTTTCCGGGAGTCCATTGGCATTGGGGGGGATGTTGTACAGCACCCAGTGAACCCAGGTCATTTTGGGGGCCTTGGGATCCGGTGCATCGGGGTCGTCTACGA
>JALVSV010000015.1 GCA_027024125.1 Methylothermaceae bacterium
AATCGCTGCTGGCCTTGACCTCCAGGCATCAGGAGATCCGTTATCTGCCAGCCACCCATCCTGCACTGCATCCGGGACAGACGGCACGAATCTGCCAGCGGGGAAGTGATAAGACCCTCGGATGGTTGGGTATGCTTCACCCTTCCCTGGCCAAGGAACTGGACTTTGATTCCAATGTCTTTCTTTTCGAACTCGACCAGGAAATTCTTACGAGCTGCGAAATTCCCAGGTTCAGGCCCATTTCGAACCAGCCTTTGGTGCGGCGTGATCTGGCGTTCGTGGTTCCCGAGGCGGTTCCGGCCCAAGAATTGCTTGATCTGGTTGCCGGAACAATCGGCCAGCAATTGGTGGATCTGGTTCTGTTCGATGTCTACCGCGGTCAGGGTTTAAATGAAGGGGAAAAAAGTCTGGCTTTGGGTTTGGTAATACAGGATCGCCAACGTACGTTGAGGGATAAGGAAGTCGATCGAATTATCGAAAAAGTGGTCGAAGCCTTGGAAGATCGCTATGGGGCGAGGTTGAGAGGATAGTCATGACGTTGACAAAAGCCGATATTGTGGAAAAGATTTTGGAAGATATAGGCCTCAATCGCAAGGACGCCAAAGAGTTGGTGGATATGTTTTTCGAAGAGATAAAATCCAGCCTTGAGCAAGGCAATGAGGTCAAATTGTCGGGTTTTGGGAATTTTGACCTGCGGGACAAGAATGAGCGACCGGGTAGAAATCCTAAAACCGGCGAGGAGATTCCCGTAAGTGCTCGGCGAGTGGTCACATTCAAGGCAGGGCAAAAGCTCAAGAGCCGCATCGAAGCCTATTCCAGAGATACAGAGGAACGGTCTGCGGTGCTGGAAAACGAATAGAATTGCCATTATAATTAACGATCAGTTCGGGGCGTAGCGCAGCCTGGTAGCGCACCACAATGGGGTTGTGGGGGTCGTGCGTTCGAATCGCACCGTCCCGACCAAGTTATAAAAAGCCTTGCCGCCTAAGCCGGTAGGGTTTTTTTGTGACCCAGGATCAAAATCGTACCTACCAGCGGTAAAGTGGGCATTGATCAATCCGCTTTGTTATCAAGCTGTGCATACGCTGATAACCTGCCCCACTGATTCCCCCGAATCTTTTTTCAAATTGCAGTTTTCCCAAATGGTCAGGCATGTCCCTGACATAGGGCATGAAGAAGTTTTCGTCGTTTACCATGGCCATGTATTTTTGTAGTAAGCGGGCTTTGGTATCCTTGGCGGTTGCCATTTTGCCAAATCGAGCACCCGCCATATCTGCAACCAAATCACTGAAACTAAATCCGCTTCCTTTCTTAATATCTGAAAGTTCCTTATACACGCCCATAGATGCAGCGAATTCTTCATTGGTTGAGGCGGCAATAGCAGCTGATGCTGCGAAATGTTGTGCCAGATCATGACGACCCTGTAGCTTCAAAGAGGTGAATTGAATCGGATAAATGCGATCCAGATTAAACATATGGCCAGGATCCTTGTGATTGACATAGGCTGCGAGGATTTGGAGCAGCGCCTGGTTTTCGTCCGGGGCTGTATCCGCAGTGGAACGTCGATAGGCCAAGCGAAACAAAGGTCGTAATAATGAAATAATCGAGTTCGATGTGCGTGGTTGATGACTCCACTGACTGACGGAGCGGTAATAAACTGCCAGCCTCGGCTTTGAAGCCAGTAGGGCGTTGAGTGGGATTAGTTGACCTGCCGCAGGTTGTTTGGTGATAGAAGTGACTGCATGAGGGGTAGGAGCAAGGATCTTGAGAGACGGGGTTGGGACCCAGTTGAGTAACCAGTCAAGTAGGTTGCCAGAAAGAGGGATCTGGCCTATCTTGGCCTGAGTCAGACGAAGCGTTTCATTTTCGACCACGGACTGGAGCTTCATATTCAAATAAGGGTTGGGAAGGGAGGTGGTTAGGGTGATGGTGATATCCATACGCCCCTTGCTCTGTGATTCCACTTCGACGGCTACAGGAATCGAGGCTCCGGAAAACAACCTGGTTATCTGCCTTTCTATTTGTGTTTCCCGGAAGATCACTTCCTGGCTATTAGCATGGGTTTTATGTTGTGGTAGGACCGCAGGTTGAGCTGAAAATAAGGACCATATGAGTCCGAGTAGGGCAATCACTAGGAGGCTGAAGGCAAATCCCAGGAATCTAATCATGATTTTGTCTTAAGGCTAAATCGAGCGAACATTCAATCTAACCCTTACTTATGTATCTTAAAGGTAATAAAATAGAAGAGATCTTTATCATGGAAGTCTAAAAAACTACAAAATGGTTACGAATTCACCCCAGGTCAATGGGAAAAAGGAGCCCAAGGAAGAAATCCTAAAGGCAGCCTTGGAGCTGTTCACAGAGAAAGGATATTGCAATACATCCATTGCGGACATCAGACAGGAGGCCAATGTCAGCACAGGTACGATTTATCATTATTTCAAAAATAAAGAAGCAATAGCCGATGCTTTGTTCGAGGATATATTGCAAAGCCTGAATGACTCGATCAAGGAGATCAAGCGTAAGAATAAAAATGCCTTTGAACAATTGCGGGCCATCGTTGAGCTTTTTTTCACCTTGACAGAAGATGCCCCGGATGTCATTCGTTTTATCATCACCATACGACATCAGGAGTTTTTACCGTCCCGTCCCCCTTTGTCCCTGACTCAACCATTTCAATCGCTAACCCAAATCATGCAGGAAGGCGTGAATAAAGGCGAGATCAGGCAAATCGATCCAGTTGTGGCGAGTGCCTGCTTCTATGGCACCATGACCCGGATGTGCCAATTGCGTTTAGAAGGCGTTTTGCAGAAACAGCTTGATTGGTATTTACTTGATACCTGGACAGTCATTTGGCGTGCATTGGCGCCTGGATGACATAGCTGCCATGTTTTCAGGACTACTTCCAGTACCCACGTCCTTTAAAGGGGTTACTTCTGTCCCTGTGTTCTGGCAAAAGGTAAAACTGGTATGGTCTAAGATGCAATGCGGTCACCGCAGCAACGCCAGCTAAAAGACTGGTTTTTGGCTGGCGCCACTGCGGATATAGGCTCGCACTTATGATCGGTGCGGTGGTAAGTGGTCTACGGCAGTTCTGAATAACCCATCAGGTATTCATCAACCGAACGGGCAGCCTGTCGTCCTTCTCTGATGGCCCAGACGACCAGGGATTGTCCACGGCGCATATCGCCTGCCGCAAAGACCTTGTCGATGGAAGTCCGGTAATTTTGTGTGTCGGCCTTTACGTTACCACGTGGATCCAGATCGATATCCAGTTCTTTCAACATTCCCTCATGGACAGGATGAACAAATCCCATGGCAAGGAAAACCAGATCGGCATCCAGGGTGAATTCGCTTCCCGGGACCTCGGACATTTGCCAACGACCATTTTCGTCCCGTTGCCATTCCACTTTGACACAATTGACCTTAGTGACGCGGCCATCCTTCCCTTCGAAGGACTTGGTGTTGACGCTGAACATCCTTTCCGCCCCTTCTTCATGGGAAGAGGAGGTTCGAAGTTTGTTTGGCCAGTAGGGCCAGCTCAATAACTTGTCTTCCTTTTCCGGTGGTTTGGGCAGGATCTCCAGTTGTACCACTGAGGTGGCTCCTTGACGAATGGAGGTTCCGATACAGTCGGAGCCCGTGTCACCTCCGCCAATGACCACCACTTTCTTGCCAGTGGCAACAATACTCTTTTCGTCTGGAATCTCGTCACCTGCCACCCGGCGATTCTGCTGTGGCAGGAATTCCATGGCGAAATGAATTCCTTTCAGTTCCCTGCCTGGAACATCGATATCCCTTGGTTTTTCAGATCCTCCTGTGAGAACGATGGCGTCGTAGTCGTCCAGCAGCTGGTTGACTGAAAGATCCACCCCGATATGGGTATTGGGTCGGAAGACGACTCCTTCGGCCCGCATTTGTGACATACGCCGGTCGATCAGGCGCTTTTCCATCTTGAAATCGGGAATCCCATAGCGAAGCAGCCCACCAATGCGGTCATTCTTCTCGAACAGGACCACGTGATGTCCGGCCCTGGCCAGTTGTTGGGAGCAAGCCAAACCGGCAGGTCCGGATCCCACCACCGCAACCTTTTTACCGGTGCGTGCGTCTGGAATCTCCGGCATGATCCAGCCTTCTTCCCAGGCACGATCAACAATGCTGCACTCGATGGTTTTGATGGTGACTGGATTATCGTCCAGATTCAGGGTGCAGGCGGCCTCACAGGGAGCAGGGCAAACTCGTCCGGTGAATTCGGGGAAGTTGTTGGTGCGGTGCAACTCCCGGATGGCCTCTTGCCATTTATCACGGTATACCAAGTCATTCCAATCTGGGATCAGGTTGTTGACCGGACAGCCGTTGTGGCAATAGGGAATTCCACAATCCATGCACCTTGCACCCTGTTCCGCCACTTCGTTGGCAGGCAGGGGGATGACGAATTCCCGGTAGTGCTGAACCCGATCGGAGACGGGAGCATAGCCTCGGTCGCGGCGCTGGATTTCCAGAAAACCGGTGGGTTTGCCCATGAAATTACCTCTTCGATTCTTCCAAAACGTTACGTATCAGTATCAGGAACCGGGTGGAACCAAAAAATTGGGTCCACCCCCTGTGAATTTATGCCGTCATCTGCATCTGGGCCTGTTGCCGTTCGGCCTGCAACTGTCCTAAAGCACGACGATAGTCGATGGGCATCACCTTGACGAACATGCCCCGGTAATGGCTCCATTTCTCCAGGATTTCCCGGGCACGCTGGCTGTCGGTGTAGTGCAGATGAGTCTGAATGAGGGCATGCAGCCTTTGCTCATCGAACCGGGTCATGTCATGGGCGACCTTCACCCAACCATGGGTTTCCAAATCTCCCCCCTGATGGTCCAAAGTCTCAAGGGCCAGATCTTCATCCAGGACGGGTTCCAGTTCTACCATAGCCTGGTTGCAACGTTGATCGAAAGTGCCCTGTTCATCGAGGACGTAGGCGATACCCCCCGACATTCCGGCGGCGAAGTTGCGTCCGGTTTCCCCCAGGACCACCACGATTCCACCGGTCATATATTCGCAACCGTGATCACCCACACCTTCGACTACGGCGATAGCACCGGAATTGCGGACCGCAAAGCGTTCACCGGCAATGCCCCGGAAGTAGCATTCTCCTGAGATGGCGCCGTACAGTACCGTATTGCCGACGATGATGTTTTCCTCGGCAACGATAGGGGTTTCCTTGGGGGGATAGATGACGATCCGGCCACCCGACAATCCTTTGCCCACATAGTCGTTGCCTTCGCCGTCCAGTTCCAAAGTCACACCTTTGGCCAGCCAGGCACCAAAACTCTGCCCGGCAGTGCCTTTCAGTTTGATGTGAATGGTATCGTCCGGCAGTCCCTCGTGTCCATGATGTTTAGCCACTTTACCCGAGAGCATGGCGCCCACAGAACGGTCGGTATTGCAGACCGGCATGTCGATTTTGACTGCCTGCCTGGATTCGATGGCTGGTTGAGCGGCTTCAATCAGCTTGTTGTCCAGCGCCTTATGAATCTCGTGTGGTTGAGCTTCACAGTTGAAGATGGCCACATCCGGGCCAGCTTCCGGCTTGGCCAGGATCTTGGAAAAGTCCAGACCCTTGGCCTTCCAGTGGCCGATGGCGTCGGTCATGTCGAGACGATCGGACTGGCCGATCATTTCGTCGAGGGTCCGGTAGCCCAGTTGGGCCATGATCTGACGGACCTCTTCAGCCACAAAGAAGAAATAATTGACCACATATTCCGGCTTGCCCAAGAACTTCTTGCGCAGTACCGGATCCTGTGTCGCCACCCCGACAGGACAGGTATTGAGATGACACTTACGCATCATGATGCAACCTGAGACGATCAGGGGCGCTGTGGCAAAACCAAATTCATCGGCACCCAGAAGGGCTCCGATCACGACATCACGTCCGGTTCTCAGCCCCCCATCCACCTGAACGCAGATGCGCCCGCGCAATCTGTTGAGCACCAGGGTCTGATGTGTTTCTGCCAGACCGACTTCCCAAGGGAGTCCGGCATGTTTGATGGAAGTCAAGGGAGAGGCTCCGGTGCCGCCATCATAGCCGGAAATGGTCACGTGATCGGCATGGGCCTTGGCGACCCCCGCCGCCACGGTGCCGACACCCACTTCCGACACCAGCTTGACGCTGATGCGGGCCTCGGGGTTGACGCACTTGAGGTCGTAGATCAGTTGTTTCAGATCCTCGATGGAATAGATGTCGTGATGCGGTGGTGGGGAGATCAGGCCCACACCGGGGGTGGAATGACGCACCTTGGCGATGATCTGGTCCACCTTGTGACCGGGCAATTGCCCCCCTTCACCGGGCTTGGCGCCTTGGGCGATCTTGATCTGAATGTCGTCGGCATTGACCAGGTACTCGGTGGTGACCCCAAAACGACCGGATGCCACCTGTTTGATGGCAGATCGCATGGAATCGCCGTTTTCCAGTGGCTTGAACCGCTCAGGCAATTCCCCCCCTTCTCCAGTATTGGACTTGCCGCCGATACGGTTCATAGCCACTGCCAAGGTGGTGTGTGCCTCCCAGGAAATGGAACCGAACGACATGGCGCCGGTAGCAAAGCGCTTGACGATTTCGCTGGCAGGCTCTACTTCTTCCAGGGGAACCGGGTCTCGGTCGTATTTGAACCGCATCAATCCGCGCAGAGTGAAGGTTTTTTCGCTCTGTTCGTTGATCAGGCGGGCGAATTCGTCAAAGGTCTCGCGGGTATTGCTGCGGGTTGCATGCTGCAACTTGGCGATAGAGTCGGGGGTCCAGGCATGGGTCTCTCCCCGAAGCCGGTAGGCGAACTCGCCACCCACATCCAGGGATTCCCGCAGTTCCAGGAAATCACCGAAGGCCTGTTTGTGGCGCTGCAACGCCTCGGTGGCGATTTCAGTCAGGCCAGCCCCTTCGGTGGTGCTCAGGGTGCCGGCAAAATACTTGTCGAGGAAATCCTGATTCAACCCCAGAGTGTTGAAGATCTGGGCCCCACAATAGGACTGATAGGTCGATATCCCCATCTTCGACATGACCTTGAGGATGCCCTTGTCCACGGCCTTGATGTAACGTTGGTGCGCTTCTTGTTCGCTGATGGGTTCGGGTAACCGGTGACGCAGATGGGAAATCGTATCGAACGCCAGATAAGGATTGATGGCTTCAGCGCCATAGCCTGCCAGGACGCAAAAATGATGGACCTCCCGCGCTTCCCCCGTTTCCACCACCAGTCCGGTTTCGGTGCGCAGCCCTTTGTGGATCAGGTGATGATGTACTGCAGATGTAGCGAGTAGGGCTGGGATGGGAACATGTCTCGTATCCACGTCACGATCGGATAGGATCAGAATATTGTTTCCGTCCAGAACCGCCTTTTCAGCCTGCTCACAGAGCTTTTCCAAGGCAGTTTCCATACCGGCAACACCCTGATCGACCGGATAGCAGAAGCTCAAAGTGGCAGTCCGGAAGGCCCCGTGGGTTCGGGACTCGATGTAGCGGATCTTTTCCAGATCGGTATTGCTGAGGATGGGTTGATGGGCCTCCAAACGCATGTGGCTGTCACCCTGGGCCATGCTTAGCAGATTAGGGCGGGGACCGATCATGCTGACCAGCGACATCACCAGTTCCTCACGGATTGGATCGATGGCGGGATTGGTGACCTGAGCGAAGGCCTGCTTGAAATAGTCGTAGAGCAGCCGGGAGCGTTTTGACAGCACTGCCAGCGAAGCATCGTTGCCCATCGATCCTACCGGATCCTGGCCTGTGGCGGTCATCGGCTGGAGAAA
>JALVSV010000016.1:0-1616 GCA_027024125.1 Methylothermaceae bacterium
ATGCTATTGCCCTCCCGCTGGAAATCTAACTGGATGTTCCCGCTGGCAGGCTTACCCTGTGCTACCCGCACTTCCGGCGGCTCGATGCCGTGATCCACCGCATTGCGCAGGATATGCATCAAGGCGTGCAACAGCTCGCTGAGCACCATGCTATCCATGAGGGTATCCATACCGCTGAGCTGTAAATTGGCCTGTTTGCCTGTCATGCGACAGGTTTGACGCACGCTGCGCTGCAAACGTGGGGCAATGGTCCCGATGGGCACCATGCGGGCGGAGAATACCAGCTCCTGGGTCTCCCGATGAAGCCGTTCCTGCACCAAGAGCTGGTCTTTCAGTTGTTGGATCTGATCGCTGAGAGCAGCGCCGATTTGCTGCGCATCTGTGGCAGTTTCCACCAACATCCGACTCGTGGTGTGCAGCTCATTATATTGATCCATCTCCAGGGCATCGAATTCGGAAAATGCTTCCCCGGAAACTCGCTGCTGATGAAAGCTAAGATCTTCGATATCGATGAGCCGATCCAGGTCATCGCCCAACCTTTGCAGCCGCCTGAATTCCCGCTGCATGGCGCGCATCCGCTGATCGATCTGACGGACCAATTCCTGAATCTGGGCACCCTGAATCAGGCTTTCTCCACCCTGTTGCAAGAGCTGATCGATGAGATCGATAGAGACCGGCTGCCCGCCGGAAGCAGGGGTTTCTTGGGGAACTTGGCCGGATGTTTCGGAACCGTCGGTTTCTGCGGGTAGCGCCCTGTCGGAGACCGCCTCTTCCGGCAAGCCTTCCCGATCGATACGATTGGCCCAATCCAAGATCTCCTGCAAGACCGCTTGGGCGTTCTCCGGCGGTTCTCCCAGCCCTCGCAGGGACTCCCCCATGGCTTCGAGACAGTCCGCCGCATTGACCAAGGATTGGGCTAAGGGCGGTGCGGGCAGTTTCTCCGCCTTGGATAGGGCGGAGAGAATGTCTTCCATCTGATGGGCGAGATTCGCGATGCCCCGCACCCCTACCGTGTTGCTCGCCCCCTTCAGGGTATGGGCCATGCGCTGGGCTGTATGGATGGTTTCCAGAGAACCTTCGCCGTCTTGGAGTTTGAGAATGGATTCCGAAAGGTTGCGGGAATGCATGGGGACTTCCTGCAACAGTGCTTGGAGCAATTCGGGATTCACATCCTCCGGCACTGCCAAGCTCACCGCTTCGGGGGTCGCCTGCTGGGCGCGAGCCGGTTGCTCCGCTTCCTGGGTCTCCAGTTCGGAGAAATCCGGAGCTAGGAGCAAGTCTTCCAAGGCTTGGGCCTGTTCTGCGCCGAGGGGCAGGGGCCATTCCCCTTTTTCCAACCAGTACCGGAGTTGCCGACTCGCTTCCGGCGCTGGGGGGTTTTCCAGATAGGCCTGCACGAGGTTATGCCAATCTGCCAGCCGGTCGCCTAGGTTCGCAGCATAGGGCATCTGAGCTGCGGCCAAGGTCTCTAGGTTGCTGCACAGGTGCTGAATGGCCTGCGCCAAGCCTGCGAAGCCTACGCTCTCCAAGGCATCGGCAAAACGCTGGAAATGTTCGGAACCGTTCTCCGCGCTTTCCAGAAAGCCTTCGGGGTCTTCTTCAGCGGACTGCCAAGC
>JALVSV010000016.1:1626-2539 GCA_027024125.1 Methylothermaceae bacterium
CAGGAGACAGTTCCGCTTTTTGCGCCTCGGTCTGCACCTCCCGTTCAATCGCTTCCTCGGGAGGCTGGGGATGCTCCGCCGCTAAAAGTTCATAGAGCACAGCGGCATCTTCCGGCAGGAGCGGCGGTTCCCAGAAAGGCTGTTGGAGATGAGCCAACAAGGCTTTGATGCTTGCCTCCGTCTCCGGTTGGGTCAGATAGGTCTGTACCAGTTCCGGCCAGTCCTGAAGGGATGCTTTCAGAGCCTCTTCTTGAACGGATACCTTGTCCAGATAATCCTGAAAGAGCAGACAGAGGGATTCCAAACCCGTGTAGTTGGATTCATTGGCGCATTCTGCGACCACCCCCAAGCCCTGCCGATAGGTGCTGAGCAACTCCTGATCGATTGCGCCACCCTCTTCTTGCAACAGTTCTTTTAGGGCTTCGAGCGCCTCCCATAAAGCGCCGGACTGTAATACTTCTGAAGTGTCTACCATCATATGGTGTTCTGCTTCAGTACGGGTTCTCGACTAGCATCCGGAAAAAGGGATCGAAGTCCAGATCGATCCAGAGCATCTCTTCCCCCCCATAAACAGCGCGGTTGTAGTCCCCCAGTTGCCCGGGCAGGGGTGGGAACTGTTGCAGGGGCTTCCCTAATTCTAGGGCCTGCGGCAAGGTATCGACCCAAAGACCAATGGATGCCGCACCTGTCCCGAGCACGAGCAGGTGGGGTTGTGCGCGCGCTGGACTAGAGAGGTGCAACAGGTTGTGGAGGTCGAACACTGGTACCAGATCGCCCCGCAGATTGATCAACCCGCGCAGCCAGATAGGCATATTGGGCAAGGGATAGATTCGACTGCTCGGCTCTACCAGTTCGCTGTGCGTGCCCGAAGGAACCAATAACCCCAACTCCCCCACCCGCAATCCAAAGCGAA
>JALVSV010000017.1 GCA_027024125.1 Methylothermaceae bacterium
TCCCTGTATAATGAAAGCTTTTTTTATAGTCAAAAGCACTGTCATGAGGATCTCGTTGGTCATTATCGCCGCTTTTATTCGTGCCGTCGACGTTTTCACTGAATGGCTGGGAAGGGCGGTGTCTTGGTTATCATTGGGCATGGTGGTTGTGACCACCCTGGTTGTGTTGTTGCGCTATGGATTCGATCTGGGTTGGATCGGCTTGCAGGAAAGCGTGGTCTACATGCACGCCTTGCTGTTTATGTTGGGTGCGGCTTACACGCTGAAGCACGATGGACACGTGCGGGTGGATATCATCTATCAGCGTTTGCGTCCCCGGGCGCGGGCGTGGGTGGATTTGATCGGATGCTGGCTGTTGTTGATTCCGTTCTGTGTGTTTATCGGGTGGATTGGTTGGGACTATGTCGCTGCATCCTGGGCGGTCCGCGAATCCTCACGGGAAGCAGGGGGACTGCCGGCGGTGTTCCTCCTGAAAAGCGTTATTCTGATGTTCGCGGCAACTGTGTTGCTACAAGGAATGGCTCAAAGTGCCAAGGCACTGTTGGTGCTTGCAGGCAGCTCCTATCTGGAAGACTGAAATGGAATTGAACGAATACCATTTGGCCCTTGCGATGTTTGCCACGGTGTTCGGGGTGCTATTGACAGGCTATCCGGTCGCCTTCGCGTTGGGTGGCACAGCACTGGCTTTTGCCGGATTGGGCCTTGGTCTGGATCTGTTCGACGCCGCCTTTCTGGAAGCGCTCCCCAACCGGCTGTATGGCATTATGACCAATGAGACTCTGATGGCGGTCCCTTTGTTCGTGTTCATGGGGGTGGTCCTGGAACGCGCCAAGATCGCCGAAAATCTGCTCGATACCATGGCGGAATTGCTGGGTTCGTTACGGGGTGGGTTAGGGGTGGCGGTGACCCTGGTTGGGATGCTGATGGCTGCCAGTACCGGAATCGTAGGGGCAACCGTGGTGACGATGGGGTTGCTGTCTCTGCCCACGATGCTAAACCGGGGTTATAGTCCAGCCCTTGCTTGCGGCACCATCTGTGCTTCGGGAACGTTGGGGCAGATCATCCCGCCTTCCATCGTGTTGGTGCTGCTCGGAGACGTGATTTCATCCGCCTATCAGCAAGCCCAGTTGGAGATGGGGTCTTTTGCGCCCAAGACCGTCTCGGTGGGTGACTTGTTCGCCGGAGCTCTGATACCAGGACTGTTACTGGTGGGACTGTATCTGTTGTTCATTGTCACTGTGGCCTGGTTGAAACATTCCTGGATGCCGCCGTTCCAGGGTAAGTGCCAGGAAGGGCATCTGTTTGGACGGGTGCTGCGAGGGTTGTTACCACCATTGATTCTGATCGTCCTGGTGTTGGGTTCGATCCTGGGTGGCGTGGCCACACCGACCGAGGCGGCTGCAGTCGGTGCTGTGGGGGCTTTGGTGCTGGCCACTCTCAGGCGCCAGTTGAACCTGGCGACACTGCAGGAAGTCATGCAGACCACGGCCAGAGTCAGCAGTATGGTGTTTTTGATTCTGATTGGGGCCGCCCTCTTTTCTTTGGTGTTTCGTGGGTTCTATGGCGATGAGATGGTCGTGGAATGGTTGTCTGATTTGCCGGGAGGAGCCTTCGGGGCCATGGTGGTGGTGATGGGGGTCATGTTTGCACTGGGGTTCGTGCTCGATTTCATAGAGATCACATTCGTAGTGGTCCCTATCGTCGGTCCGGTGCTCTTGGCCATGGGTCTGGATCCTGTATGGCTCGGTATCATGATTGCCTTGAATTTGCAGACTTCGTTTCTGACGCCTCCCTTTGGTTTCGCTTTGTTCTATTTGCGCGGTGTAGCGCCACCCGATGTCAAGACCGGCCAGATTTATCTCGGGGTCATGCCGTTCATTGCCATCCAGGTTTTGATGTTGGGATTGTTGGCAATGTGGCCGGTGCTTGCCACCTGGTTGCCACAACAAATTTATGGGGATTGATTGATGAGAGCCTTGCTGATTGTTTTCATGATGTTTTTTGGAGTGCTCGTGAGCGGTTGTGGCCAGACGGGCCCACTTTTTTTGCCTCCGCCTGAGCAGGAACAGGACGAGGGGAAGAACTGACATGGATCATTTCAACTACAGGGATGGCTCACTCCATGCCGAACAGGTGTCGGTGAAAGACATTGCCAGCCAATTCGGGACTCCCGCCTATATCTATAGTCGCGCCACCCTCGAGCGCCATTGGCATGCATTCGACCGTGCATTTTCCGGTCGTCCCCATTTGATCTGTTATGCGGTCAAGGCCAATTCCAATCTGGCGGTGTTGAATGTGCTTGCCAGGCTGGGTTCTGGTTTCGATATCGTGTCGGTAGGTGAATTGGAACGCGTACTGAAGGCAGGAGGAGATCCATCCAAGATCGTATTCTCCGGTGTCGGTAAACGGGAGGACGAAATTCGAAGGGCCCTGGAGGTTGGGATTCGTTGCTTCAATGTTGAAGTCCCCGCCGAACTGGATCGCATCAACCAGGTTGCTGGAGAGATGGGTGTCACGGCGCCAGTTTCTCTCAGGGTCAATCCCGATGTGGATGCCAAGACTCATCCATATATCGCGACCGGGTTGAAAGAAAACAAATTTGGCATTGATGTATCGGTGGCCCTGGAAGAATACAGGCGTGCCGCTGAATTGCCTCATCTTAAAGTGGTGGGAATGGATTGCCATATCGGTTCCCAGTTGACCGAAGTTTCACCCTTCATCGCAGCCCTCGATCGGGTTTTGGAATTGATGGCGAACCTGAGAGAGGATGGAATGTCTTTCAAGCACCTGGATCTTGGCGGGGGGCTTGGAATCCGCTATCTGGATGAATGTCCACCGGAACCTGCCGAATATGTGGCTTCATTGCTCAAGCATGTGACCGATGACCGTCTGGAAATACTGTTGGAGCCTGGCAGGGCCATTGCCGGCAATGCCGGAATTCTGGTGACCCGGGTTGAGTATCTGAAGCAGACACCGGAGAAGAGTTTTGCCATTGTCGATGCGGCGATGAATGATCTCATGCGTCCGGCACTCTACCAAGCCTGGCAGGAAATCGTTCCTGTACAGCCCCGAAATGATATTCCCACCAGGAGCTATGATGTGGTCGGTCCAGTATGTGAGACTGGGGATTTTCTGGGGCGAGATCGTCAATTGGCGTTGAAGGAAAACGATTTATTGGCTGTTCGGTCAGCAGGTGCCTACGGATTTACCATGAGTTCCAACTATAATTCGAGAGTACGGCCACCGGAAATTATGGTGGATGGGGAGACATCGCATCTGATCAGGGCGCGAGAGAGCCTGGAGGACCTTTGGAGAGGGGAACGGTTGCTGCCGTGAAACTGAAATTCAGCAAAATGCAGGGGCTGGGAAATGACTTTGTTGTGATCGACGGGGTCAGTCAGCCTGTCTGCTTGAATCGGGAACAGATTCGCCAATTAGCAGATCGTCATTACGGGGTGGGTTGTGATCAGGTGCTCCTGGTCGAGCCTTCACCTGACGACGGTATGGATTTCAGCTACCGCATCTTCAATGCCGACGGATCTGAGGTCGCACAGTGTGGTAATGGCGCCCGTTGTTTCGCCAAATTCGTCCATGCCCGGGGATTGATCGATAGGGATGTCATTCGTGTGTCTACCAAGTCAGGAAGATTGTCATTGGAGATCACGCAAGATGGACGGGTTCGGGTGAATATGGGGGAACCGCGTTTTCTCCCTTCTGAAATTCCACTCATGGTGCACGAGGAAATGCCAGAGTATCAGGCTTTTGTTGGCGGTCAGAGTTGGACCTTCGGGGCGGTCTCGATGGGAAATCCCCATGCGGTGATCGAAGTTTCAGACATCGCCAAGGCCCCGGTCCGGGAGATAGGTGAGGCCTTCCAGTCTCTTTCTTTGTTCCCCGAACAGGTCAATGTGGGATTCATGCAGGTGGTATCGGCCGGTCAGATCAACTTAAGGGTGTATGAACGAGGCGTGGGAGAAACTCTAGCTTGTGGCAGCGGAGCTTGTGCGGCTGCAGTGATTGGGATCGAATGGGGAAGATTGAAGTCGCCAGTGACCGTTCGATTGCCTGGAGGAGAGCTGATGATCGAATGGCCAGGAAGAGGGGAGTCGGTGATCATGGTAGGAAGTGCGGAATTCGTTTTTGAGGGGGAAATCGAGATATGAACCAAGACTGTTGTGAAAAATTGCCAGTAGAATCCATCACGGACACCCAGGTCGCCGCTTTTTTGTTGGAAAATGCGGATTTCTTTGTCAGACAGGCGTGGCTATTGGAACATGTAAAGGTCCCACACGACTGCAGCCCGGCAGTTTCACTGATTGAATATCAAGTATCACTACTGAGGAGGACCAATCGAACCCTTTGTGATCAGATTGATACACTGGTACGAATTGCCCGAACCAACGACACTTTGTTACGCAATATGCATGAACTTACCCTGGCGTTGTTTCAGTCCGACAGTCTTGCTGATATGGCCACCTCCGTGGAGGAATGTCTGCGAGAACGTTTCCAGCTTGAGTGTGTCGCTTTGAGGTTGTTTCAGCCTACTGAAGGAAGTGTGCGTTCGGATCTTCATGTGTCCCCCCATCATTTGGCTGCAGTGCAAGAGATCTTTGAGTCCAATGAGCCTTATATTGGATCGCCTACCCCACAACAACTGGATTGCCTGTTTGAGGCCGATTCAACCATTCGTTCTTGCGCGCTGGTTCCTTTAAGCCTGCGTGAGGGGAAGGGCATATTGGCCATTGGCAGTCGGGACCGGCAACGTTTTTGGCCCGGGTTGGGCAAGGTCTATCTGGCCAGGCTGGGTGAGGTCATAGGAGCCAGAATGGATGTCTTCCTTGCCCGGGAAAGCTGTCAGTGATCGACGGTATCCTTGAAGGTGACATCCAGAGTTATCTGGAGATGCTCGAGCACGAGCGAAGAGTTTCGCCTCATACACTGATGGCCTATCGCAGAGACCTGGAACGAATGGTGGCTTTTTGCGACAAACATGATATAACCGGTTGGAAAGAACTGAATGAAGCCTTTTTACGTCTATATGTCAGTGAAAGGCGGCAAACAGGGTTATCTGCCCGTAGTTTGCAGCGGGAGTTGTCTGCGATCCGTGGATTGTTCCGTTATCTGTGCAAACATGGTCACATTGATGACGATCCATCACGAAGGATCAAGCCACCGCGTGCCCCTAGGAACCTGCCGGCTGTCCTGGCTATTGAGAGTGCGACCGCGCTGGTCGAGGCTCCTAAGGAATCGGCTTTGGACGTGCGCGATGGTGCCATGTGGGAGATTTTGTATTCATCCGGATTGCGGGTGAGTGAGTTGGTTGATCTGGACCTATGCGATCTTGACATGAGGGAGGGTCTGGTCAGGGTACTGGCGGGCAAGGGCGGCAAGGGCAGAGTATTGCCTGTGGGGCGATATGCGCTTGCTGCCATAAACCATTGGATTTCCCTGCGGCAGAAGATCGCGAAAACGGGTGAAACGGCTTTGTTTGTAAACCGTTTTGGAAAGCGTATCAGCATTCGCGGGGTGCAACAAAGACTTGCCAGGTGGGGGGAACGGTTGGGGTTCGATCAATCACTCCATCCCCATATGTTGAGGCATTCTTTCGCCAGTCACTTGCTTGAGGCAAGTGGTGACTTAAGAGCGGTGCAGGAACTGCTCGGTCATGCGGATATTGCAACCACGCAAATCTACACGCATATGGATTTTCAGCACTTGGCACAGGTTTACGACCAGACGCATCCACGCGCGAAACGGGATAAACCAGACAAAGAAATTTGATAACCTATTACATGTATTAAGCAAGAGGTTCCGGGAATGGTCTCGCCACATGCATCAACAGATTCTGAACTTCCACTGGACGAAGAAGAAATTCAGTCGGAAGAAGAAGTGCGTCAAAACCGGCTTAAAACGACTCTGATCGGGGTTGTTGGCGCTATCGTACTAGCTCTTACGGCGCTGGGATGGTATTGGACCTATCAATGTTTCAGCCCCTCTACCTATGACATCGATCAGGTTGCCCTGCTGGAAACGGGGCTGACGGATCCCAAAAAAATACCTGTGGGCGTGCGTACCACTACGGTTTTGATCCACAATATGGACTACCTGATGACCAAACCGGGTGGATATCTGACCAATGACGTGACGCCACCCAGTGTGCTCCTCGACAACATGCCCAATTGGGAGTTCGGGGTGGTGGTTGCCTCACGTGATTTGGCGACAGCGTTGCGTAATCACCTGTCAAGAACGCAATCCCAGTCGCCGGAAGACAAGGACCTTGGAATCGGTGAGCCATATTATTATTTCGAAACCGATTCCTGGATTCTGCCGACTACCGAAAGCCAGTACCAAAAAGGGATCAGTGCCTTTCGCCGTTATCTGGCGCGGTTGAAGGAAGGAAAAGCCCAGTTTTCCCCCCGGGCAGACAATCTGACCAAATATGTCGAGATCTTGGCCCAGAGGTTGGGCAGCTATACCCAGCGCCTCAGTGCCAGTAGCGCGGTTCACGAGGAGAAGGAACTCATTATTCGAGGTAAGCCTTCTACTGCATTCAAGCCCATGGAGAAAACCCCATGGCTTCTGGTGGATGATAATTTTTATGAAGCCCGAGGATACAGTTGGGCGCTCCTTCATATCATGAAGGCAATTGAAGAAGATTTTCATGATATTCTGAGGATGAAGGCGGCTGAGACACCGATCCACCAGATCATTCGGGAGCTTGAGGCAACACAGTCATCCATTCTGAGTCCCGTCGTGCTCAATGGCAGTGGTTTTGGCGTGTTTGCCAATTACTCGCTGACGCTGGCTACATACATAGCCCATGCCAATGCGGCATTAATCGACTTGCGCGACTTGTTGAGTATTTGACGATGCACACACCTCCCCTCGATCCAGAAATCCAACGGCATCTCAAGGCAAAAGGAACCTGGCAACGTATTTTTTACATGCTGGTTTTTGCTTTTATTCTCAGTGTGGTGCGTTTCATCTTGTGGGCTGTGGTATTGTTCCAAGTCGCAAGCAAGTTGCTGACTGGCCAGGACAATCCCCATGCCCGCCAGTTAGGTGCAACATTATCCGTTTATCTTTACCAGATCTTGCTTTTCCTGACATTCAATACCGACCAAATGCCATTTCCCTTTGCAGAAATGGCAGGTCTTGGTAAATTCCCATCATCAAATTGCCAATAGCCTGATAATCTGATTTTTTAAAGGGATTCCGGCCGACAATCAGTTGGCCGGGGTTATTGTCTTTTCATCTGCCTCCGGGTGACTTAAATCCATCACTCCCCTAGCATACTGGTGTACGTTACCGTACCGTGAAAGATACAAATATACATGGTGGGTGGGGAGCAGGGGAGTGGTTTTCGGGACGCCGTGAATCCCTCCCTGGAGGCTCGGACGCGGCCATCCGGGCCGCATACACCCTCAAACCACTCCCCTGCTCCCTGCCTGGTTCTTTCATGCATCGGGGTGAAAAAAGTTTCATGACCGTAAGGAAGCATTGTAGTGACCCTGGCAAGGGTCGGTTTGGTATTGCGCCAGTTATAGAAATAAGTCAAGCAACGGTTCCTGTTTTTTTGTGACTCAAACCAAGAAAAACTGTAGGGTAGAAGCAAATTTCTGTGGCAAAAAAACAGCAAAAAAAAATGAGACAATTTGACGCAGGTCAACCTCTTGACAACCCCTGAAGCGGTGCTAGACTGGCGATTACCGAAAGGAAGGAGGTCATCTGGTGGGTAAAAGATCTGCCAGGTGGAAAGGTTTAAGGACTGAGCG
>JALVSV010000018.1 GCA_027024125.1 Methylothermaceae bacterium
TTTGAGAGGTTTCCTGATAGATGTTTTCGATACTTCGTCTGATACCCTCCGCAACACAGGACTGCTGTTCGGTCGCATCGGCAATCTGCATGGCCATTTCATCAATCTGGACCATTGTATCGACTATCGTGGTAAGGAACTCGGTTTCCTCTTCTTTCCTGGCTACCGTCTCTTGAGAGATCCTCTGGCCTTCCTCCATAACCTGAACTGCCTGAAAAGTGCCTGCCTGAATGCGTTGGATCATTCCCTGAATTTCCTGGGTGGCATCCTGGGTGCGGCTGGCCAGGGTTCTGACTTCTTCTGCAACGACAGCGAATCCTCTCCCTTGTTCTCCAGCCCTCGCTGCTTCGATGGCAGCATTGAGGGCAAGCAAGTTGGTTTGCTCGGCGATTTCACGAATGACATCGAGGATATTACCGATCTTTTCGCCGTCTGTCGCCAGGTTGCCAATCACCGTAGATGCCATGCCGATCTCTTTGCTCAAGGATTGCACTACCTCTGCCGTTTCCTCTGAAGCCCTGCTGGCCAGCTGTATCTTGTCGTGTGCATTCTTGGTGGATTCGGCCGTCTTCTGGGCGTTTTGGGCGATCTCCTGAACAGTGGCGGCCATTTGGTTGATGGCTGAAGTGACTTTATGTATTTCTGCCCGTTGTTGTTCGACACCCTGGCAGGAAGTGGCGCAAGTGTTGGACATCTGTGTGGCCGAGTTGGTCAGTTGACCTATCAACGCTTCCAGGTGCGTGATGATATTGGCGAACTGATCGGCCATGTGGTTGAACGAATGGGCCAGTTCCGAGAACTCGTCCTGATTGTCCAGATGAATCCTGTTCCCCAGTCTGCCTTGTGCCAATGCCTTGGCGCCATCGTTGAGTTTGGCGATGGCATGAATGAAAGACCAGTAAAACCCGCTGAACAGATAGAGTGCCAATATGCTCAGGAGCAGGGAGAAACCACCCAGGCCGATCATCCGCTTGTACAGGCCCTGGATTCTTTCGGCAAGCATCTGGTCCAACCGGGGGATCAGCATACCCAGGATTTCGAGATTTGAGTTGATGACCTCGGTGCCTCTGCTAAATACCTCCGAGGCGTCTTCCTCAATAACATCGGAACCGAGGATGTGTTGCCGCAGGAAATCGAGATAGTTTTCCGCCCGTAGTATGGAGGACTTGGTCTGGTTGGAGAGTGTGGCTGCCAACTTTGGATTGGCTTGTTCCATGACCTGGATCGCACGATTCATTTCATCAATGCTTTTCTGAACGTTGGTCAACAACACCGACAGTCTGATTTGATCGTCACGGTTGATGTGTTTTCTGGCGGCCAGGCCGGAAGCCATGCCGCGGGCCTGGCCCAAATATTCGACAGCATTGGGAAGGAAATTGACTATGGTGGCAGCGATGTAATGAGTATCGAGGTGAGGGTCCAGGGTCAGATGGGAACTGTCGCTGATGTCCTTGATCAGGCTCAGAAGCCTGGCGATCAGTGCCGTATGTCGCTGGAACACGGAGTCGGCCTCATCCGTGAATGCCTTGATTTGCAACTCTTCCCAACTGGCCTTAATCTCTCTCCAGTCAGCACTGATGCCAAGGTGGTCCCCCAGTCGATGATCCACATCATCTATCGTCTGCAGGTCCAGGGCGATCTGCCGCCTTTTCTCCAGAATCCGGGGTTTCAAGGCGCTATTACCCGAAAGGTAGGTATTGGTCATGCCCCGGTGTTCCGGCAAGTGCTGGACCAGCTTGATCAAGGGGATGAGGTATTCGATCCCCAGACGTTCTTGCTCGCTAAAGCGAATAACCCTGCGCTGCTCAATGACCAGGAAGGTCAAAGTGAGCAAAATCGGAATTAGGAACACACCGGAAATTGCCAGCATCTTCCTGGAGCATTTTAACCTGTTCATCAAGGTGATGGCAGGGCTGGTGATCATTGCTTTCTTCCCCTCTGCCAGTCGGCATCTTTGTATTATTCCTCACAGAATATAAGGGTAGACAAGAAAAGATGGTAAGCAAGGTCAAGGCGGTCAGGGTGCTGGTAAGGCCGGTAAATGATCAGATGGATCCCATCAATAGTTGCATCAACCGTTTGGAATCCACGTTCTCGCCACACAGGGCCATGGCCAGGAGTTCTCCACCCAATACCGGTGGCGCGATGATCATGTTGGGTTTGACCCGGTGGATACGTTTCAGATTACGGGCATCGTTGACGGCGGCGATGGTTTTCACCGGCCCGAGCTCCTTGGCCGCGAGGACGATGAAAGCGTTCTCCGAATCATCGTCTGTCAGAGCCAGGATCGCCTTTGCCTTCTCCCCACCAGCAAGGCGCAAAATTTCCAGATCGCTGCCATCTCCGACCACGACGTCCAAGTCAGCATATTGGTTGCTTTCGGGTTCCCGTTTGAGAATGAAGGTGGTGGCTTCCCCCCGCCTGCACAGTTCCTGAAAAGTGTTGCTGGCCAGGGCACTGGCTCCGACGATGATATAGTGATTCTTGCGTTGCATCCGTTGGCTTCTCCCGTGAAACAGGTTTTCCAGTCGCT
>JALVSV010000019.1 GCA_027024125.1 Methylothermaceae bacterium
GAAACTTGTGACGTGTTGGTGTTGCCTTCGGTAGAACGTACCGAGGCATTCGGGGTGGTGCTACTCGAGGCCATGGCCTTTGGCAAACCTGTGATTGCCACCAGGGTGGAGGGGTCCGGTATGGGCTGGGTAGTTGAGGATGGTGAAAACGGGCTGCTGGTTCCACCCGGCGATGCGGAGGCATTGGCGAGGGCCATGAGAACTATGAGAGAATGCCCCGGATTGAGGAAGCAAATGGGAGAAAGGGGAAAGGAGCATCTTGGGACAAGATTTCATATCCGGCGTTGCGCCCGGAGCTTTTCTGGAATTTACCAGGATCTCCATGGTTGACATGTGGGCCAATGACCTTGGTACCCAACCATTTGCTGGTTTTTCCAGTGGGCAGAAACCTTTGCTGGCGGTTCAATTGGCCCGGGGAGTTGTTGAAAATGATCCTGATTCCTGGGTATTTTCTCTTCTGCTATCTGCCCTGGAAAGGGTCTCACGTAGCGTCTCCCGCCTTGGTGCCGGGCAACGACACCGTTTGACCATAGGAGCTCAATGGAGAGGTGGAATGGAATGAATGCCATCGTTCGGTTTGCGGAACTGCCTGAACCTGGAGAATGGCTGGCCAACCATCGGTTGGCGGTGATCATGCCCGCCAAAGACGAGGTCGCCGTCATTGCCGACGTGGTCACTTCTCTGAGTCGTTTGTATCCATCTCTTCCAGTCATCGTCGTGGATGATGCCAGTGAAGATGATACCGCCCGAATTGCGGAGAAGAACGGGGCCATCGTGCTGCGTCTGCCTGTTGCGTTGGGGGCCTGGGGGGCGATTCAGACAGGGATGCGTTACGCTCTGCACCTGGGTTACGATACTGTGGTGACCATGGATGCCGATGGTCAGCACATGGCAGAGGAAATTCCCAAATTGCTGGAAATCAAGTGTCGGGAAGCTTCGGATGTGGTGATCGGTGCGTTTCCCGAACGTGGCAGTCCTGCCCGCCGACTGGCATGGCGGTTCTTTCGTTTGTTGAGTGGTTTTTCTCTTGCCGACCTGACTTCTGGGTTCAGGGTCTATGGACGGCAGGCCCTGTGGATGCTGGCATCTCCCCGTGCCACCCTGTTGGAGTATCAGGATCTTGGGGTGCTGCTGATGGTGCGTTTCGCCGGTCTGAAAATTTCCGAAACCCCCGTTAGGATGCGGCCCAGGTTGGCGGGCAAATCGCGGGTGTTCAGCAGTTGGTGGCAGGTGAGCATCTATCTGGCCCAGACTGTATTGTTGTTGCTATCCTTTGTCCATCAACGTCGTAGATTCAGAGCCAAATGACTTATCAGTTGACATCGGCCCTGTTGGGGTTTGCCTTGGCCGCCGTGATCTTGTGGTTGATCTATACGGACCACATGCATACCCGTCATGCCTTCTGGTGGCTGGCAATCGCTGTGACGGTTTTCGTGCTGGGTTTCTTTCCCCATCTGGTCGATTGGCTGGGTATCCGGCTGGGTGTCGCCTATCCTCCTGTGCTGGCTTTGGTTGCAGCCATCGGAGTCTTGCTGGTCAAGTTATTGATCATGGATATCGAAAACTCACGTCAGGAGCGTTCTCTGAGACGGCTGATTCAGCGCGTTGCCATTTTGGAGGCAGACATGAAAAAAATCAATGCCGTCAATTCAGCCGAGGACAAAGGGTAAAAACCATACGACCGCTTCTGATCCCGCTAACGACTTGCCAATAAGCCCGAAGGCCGCTGGCTATGATGTCAAGAGGTTGGTTCAGGCTATCGCTGCATCGGAAACTTTTTCTCTGGCGGTAGAGCGGGTAGTTCGATAACGGCGATCGAATGCGGCCATCAGCCCGCCGATCATCATCAGTAATCCACCGAGCCAGATCCAACGGATTGCCGGTTTTACATAAAAGCGTATGCTCCATGCGTTTCCATCCAGGGCTTCACCGAGTGCGACATAGATATCCCGTTTCAGAGATGGATCGATCGCTGCCTCTGTCATCATATTGCGCTGTACCGGGTAGAAACGCTTCTGCGGACGTAGCTGGGCGATCCTTCCCATTTCATCGCGGACCTCGAAGTGACCCTCCTGCGCGGTGTAGTTGGGTCCTTCGATTTCATGTATGCCTTTGAACAGGAGGGTATAGCTCCCCAGAGTGGTAGATTCTCCAGGCTCCAGGCGCACGGTTTTTTCGAGACTGAAATGGTTGGAGACCGCCACGCCTACCAGAAAGACCGCCAATCCGAAATGGGCCAGAGTCATACCGTAGTAGCCAAGGGGCTGGCGCAACCCCCCCAACCCACTGCGATTGCGGTAACGCTGCCATAGTGGCAGCAGGGAGGTTGCGGCAAGCCAGAAGGCGCAGCTCAGCCCCGCCAGAGTGGAGACCTGGTGGATGTCGAACCATACAGTGGTGAAGACGGATGCGATGGCGATGCTGAACGGCAGCAGCCATCGGATCTGACGCCAAAGTCTGGCCATATTTCCCTGCCGCCAGGAGACCAGCGGGCCGATGCCCGCAAGCAGGAACAAGGGTGCGGTCAGA
>JALVSV010000020.1 GCA_027024125.1 Methylothermaceae bacterium
CCACCAATCCGCAGGTCTCCCAGCTGGCGCAGGTAGACTGGGCGGCCGTCTGATGTCTTGACCACGATATTGGCCAGATCGTCCAGTCCCCTGGCCAGACCCACCGAGCGCACGATCAACTGTTCGGCGTTGCGTTCCAGATATTGGGCACCGACATTGAGGTTGTTGGCCTCGATCCGACGGATGACTTCGGCCAGGGTCAGGTCATAGCGCAACAGGGCGTCGGGATCGATCACCACCTGGAACTGTTTCTCGAATCCGCCGATACCCAGTACTTCGGTGACGCCGGGCACGGTCTGGAGATTGAACTTGACGATCCAGTCCTGCATCGTCCGCAGTTCCTCCAGCGAATAACGGCCGGTCGAATCCTCCAGGTAATAGAACAGCACCAGCCCCATGCCAGTGGATATCGGCCCCATCTGGGGGTTGCCGAATCCCGGTGGGATCTCTTGGCGCGCTTCCTGCAATCGCTCGCCCACCAATTGGCGGGCGAAATAGATATCCATGTCATCCTTGAAATAGATGTTCACCACTGACAGGCCGAAGTTGGAAACCGAACGGATCTTCTCGATACCTGGAAGCCCCGTCATGGCTGCTTCCAGCGGATAGGTCACGTACATTTCTATTTCATTCGGTGCCAATCCCTCGGTCACGGTGAAGACCTGGACCAGGTTGGGGGACACATCGGGAAAGGCATCCACGGGAAGTTGCCTGTAGTTGTAGTACCCGGCAGCGCATACCCCTATCAGCAACATCAGCACCAACAGCCGGTTGCGGAGGGAAAATTCAATGAGTCTGTCGATCATTTATGTATTCTCTTTAGTCGTGTTTGGCCATTTCGTGTATCGGGGAATTTTCAGGATGCGATGATCAGGCGTGTGGCTTTGAATCATCGCCATTCTTCAATGATGATGCCCCGATTCCATGGAGCCCTTGCCCAGTTCGGACTTAAGCAGAAAGGCTCCCCTGGCGATGAATTTATCCCCGGCTTTCATCCCCGTCAGGATTTCCACCTTGTTCAAACCCTGCCGTCCAGTCCGTACCGGCCGAGGTTCGAAATGACCAGGTTCTTCCTGAACGAACACGATGGTTCTGCCTTCCATCTCCACCAGGGCGCTGAGCGGAATGACCAATGCGGCGTCCTTCTCTGCCACGGTCACTTCGGCACTGATGAACATGCCCGGCCGCCAACGCCGATCCGGGTTTTCCAGAATCACGCGGGCCTGTGCGCTGCGGGCCCGCTCGTCCAGTATCGGGCTGACATAGTCGATTTTTCCTTCAGCAGGTGCAATACCGTTTCCAGCCTCGATCAGGACCGGTAGCCCCGGGTGAATCCTGGCCAGATCTTTCTGGTAGACGGTGAGGTGTACCCAGACCTTGCTAAGATCGGCCAGGACGAAAGCAGTCCGGTCCGATTGCAGGAATTCCCCCAGAGCGGCATGTTTCTCGATGACCTCTCCGGAGGCGGGGGCGTAGAGTTCATAGCGCGTCAGATCCCCTTTTTCCTTGTGTCTGATTACGGCATCAATTTCAACCGGTTTCAGCCCCAGGGCCAGCAGCCGGTGGCGGGCTGCATCCAGTTCAACGGCAGCAGCAATCTGAGCCTGTTGGGTCTCGAGGAAGACCCGTTTTGAAGTGATTCCCTTGCGAAACAGCTGTTTTTCCCTTGCCAGATTGGCATTGGCCAGATCCAGCTGGCTTTTGGCAATCAGCAGGGCCGCCTTGGCCGCGGCCAACTCACGGCTGGCGAGTATCGCCAGCAGATCGCCGGCACGAACCTTGTCCCCGACCTCTTTGAATGTTTTACGGACGATGCCGCTGACCTGGGGGACCACGTGAAAGAGACGGTCGGGAGCAATAACCACCTCACCTGTCAGATGGGTAGTGACAGCCAGCCTGCCGGGACTGGCGGTGGCCAGTTCGATGCCAAATTCCTTCAACACCTCGGGGCTGAGTTCCAGTTCACCTTCGTGTTCGTGATCTGCTTCACCATGTTTGGCTTCCCCTGCTTCGTGGTGGTGTCCCGCCTCTTCGGCGTTTCCCTGGGACCAAGGGGGGAGCAGAAGGCAAAAAAACAAAAACCAATAGGACATGCTCATGTTTGGGCCTCGTTGTCGGATGATGTTTGTTGGGGAGTCAGGGTGCCGCCCACCAATCGTTCGAGCGCGGCTCTCCAAAGGTGCCAGGCGGCCAAAATATCCACTTGCTGGCGGCGGGCTGAGAACAGGGTTCGTTGCGCATCGATCAGATCCAGCACTCCCACCTTGCCCACCCGGTAGGCTTCGCGGACCGCATCGAATGCGGCCTTGGCGCTTGGAAGCACTTCATCATGCAAGATTTCGACGGCGATTCGAGTTTGTTGCAGTTGTTGATAAGCACTCACCAGCTGCCGCCTGGCTTCAACCAGATTTGCCCGGCGCAGATATTGTGCCTGGTTGATTCCAGCTGTTGCCTCATCGACACGGGTCTTCTGATTGTCGAAAATAAACAGCGGTAACTGGAACACAGCCAC
>JALVSV010000021.1 GCA_027024125.1 Methylothermaceae bacterium
GTCATCATGCTTTGATACTCGTAGACCAGTTGTAGCGTACCCTGGCTGGCCTCGGCCTGATAGGGGGTATAGGAAGAATAAAACTCCCCCCGGCTGACGATCTCCCACACCGCCGCAGGAATATGATGCTCATAGGCTCCACCGCCGGCAAAACACAGGAGCGAATCGTTTTGCCGGGATCTTTCCAGCATCAGGCGGGTGATTTCCATTTCGGACAAGCCTGGGGGCAAATCCAACCCTCCACAACGCAGCTCCGGAGGAATGTCAGCAAAAAGATCCTCCAAGGATGCCAGGCCAAGCGCCTCCAGCATCACCCGCCGATCTTCATCGGTATGGGGAATGAATGGCATCAGGGCAAATCCGTCAGTCCTGTTCGCTCAGCAGCCTGGCGTAGCCTTCAGGATCGAGCAGAGTTTCCACTGACTTAGGATCCTGTGGTTGCAACACGAAGATAAAAGTCCCGTAAGGATCCTGATTGATCAGCTCAGGTTTGGACGACAAATCCTCGTTGACTTCGATGATCACGCCTGCCACCGGGCTGTAGATATCGGCTGCCGCCTTGACCGATTCGACCACCGCACATACCTTCCCTTCGCTCACTTCCTGGCCGGTTTCAGGCAATTCCACATAGACCAGATCCCCCAATTGTTCCTGGGCATGCTCGGTGATCCCCACTTCAAGGTTGCCATCGTCGCGTTGACGCACCCATTCGTGGTTCTTGGTGTAACGAAGATTCTTTGGCAGTTCACTCATGAAATTCCCCTCTTGTCTTTGATTGTCTCAACCATGATTTTCCCGTGACGAACAAATGGAGGTTGCACAATCTGCGCCCGTTTCCAACGGCCACGTATTTCGACATGGCATTCTCTGTGGTTTCCCACAGGCAGCCGCGCCAATCCAATGGATCGTTGCATAACCGGGGAAAATCCCCCACTTGTCACAATACCCCCGCCGCAGGTGAGTTTCACTTTCTGCCGCTGGCGCAACACACCGGGTTCGAGAAGGACCAATCCAACCCGGCAGCAATTGACTCCTGCGGCCCTGATCTTATCCAAGGCATCGCAGCCGATGAAGCGGCGCGAGGGTGGATCGAAAGCCACGGTCCATTCCAACCCACATTCCAATGGTGAAACCGATTCATCCATATCCTGACCATAAAGGTTCAACCCTGCCTCCAGGCGGAGTGTATCACGGGCTGCCAGACCACAGGGTTCGACCCCCACCTGAAGCAGGTGCTGCCATAAATGGGTAGCCTCTTCATTGGGAACCATCACCTCATAGCCGTCTTCGCCCGTGTAACCGGTTCGTGCTACCAACCAATCTTCTCTCCAGGCAACGTTGTATGGTTTGAGTCCCTTCACTTGATCCCTCAGAATCTTGGGCAAGAGCGGATCGGTTTTGAAACGGGCATTGGGACCCTGAACGGCGATCATTGCCAGATCATCACGGACTTCGATTTTCACGTCAAATCCCCTACCCTGCCGCTGAATCCAGACCAGGTCCTTTTCCCGGGTCCCGGCATTGGCCACCAGAAGGAAGTGATGGGTATCCACCCAATAGGCAATCAGATCATCGACGATACCGCCAGCATCGTTCAGCATACAACTGTAAAGGGCGCCACCTGGGCGTTTCAATTTGTCCACGTCGTTGGCCAACAACCAACGAAGAAAATCCCTGGCCCCGCTGCCGGTGATATCCAGCCGGCTCATATGGGAAACATCGAACATCCCGGCATCACGGCGTACTGCAAGGTGCTCATCGGTCTCAGAGCCGTAACGCAGCGGCATCTCCCAACCGGCAAAGTCTACCATGCGTGCACCCAGATGATGGTGCAGTTGGTTTAACGGGGTTTTCACGACTTATTGTTCGCTGTGAAATTTCATGAAGACTCACCGCAGAGACGCGGTGAACGCAAAGAAATATGCATTGTGAAACAACCCTACGACCTTCGTGTCTCTACAGTGAAAAAATTTCCAGATCTGATCCGTTCCCCTCCATGAGGGAGTCACGGACCTCTCATGATATCTGCGGAGGCCAACAGCACCCGGACACAGGGACATATGACTGATCCTGCCGACCACTGTTCACGGCCCAAAGATCTCCAGCCTGACCTTTCCCTGCCCATCTTTAAGCATACCGATTCTTTTGGCAGCAGCCCTGGAGAGATCGATGATCCGGTGCCTGGCGTATGGACCACGATCGTTGATTTTCACCACCACCGATTTGCCGGTCTTCAAATAAGTGACCCTGACCCTGGTACCAAACTTCAATTTCCGATGCGCCGCCGTCAGAGCATTCCTATCATAGGGTTCACCACTGGCCGTCTTGTGGCCATTCAGGGAATCGGCGTAATAAGAAGCCATACCTTCCTGGACCTCGACGATTTTCTCAGCTGAGACAGATCCAGAACTGAGTAACAAAAATGTCAACGAGGCCAATACAACTGCTCTCAATGGAAATCCCCCTTCCAGCGTTTTATTGTTCTACTGCTTTGCTATAAATTCAATAC
>JALVSV010000022.1 GCA_027024125.1 Methylothermaceae bacterium
GTTCTGCTTCGTGATGAGAATGCCGGTCCTCATACTGTGGATAGCAGCTTTCGCAAAGCCTATACCGCTTTCAGTCTGCGCAAACCAACTCGCGAGTTGGCCGCTCTTGTGGCCAGGAATCAGCAGATCCAGGCATTGCGCGAGATGAATGAGAAAATCTTGATTCTTGGAGGGGGGGTGCCGATTGAAGTCAACAGAAAGGTGATTGGTGGTATCGGTGTTGGAGGTGCCCCGGGGGCTGAACTGGACGAGAAGTGTGCCAAAACGGGAATCAGGGCAATTGGCCTGCGCTCCGATTGAGCTCGTTCGTTTTCCAGGAGGCATAAAAAAACAGCAGGGAACAAGCCCTGCTGTCAAAGAGGAGGAGTATTGCACTACTGTCATGCAATATTCGGTTCGGATGTTGCCGAACACAAATCTATCATAGCAAAGGTGGGCTGTTAATAAAATGCGACAAATTGTCGCATGTATGCAAAGGCGGGAATATAAGAAAACTTGCAGGGAGTGAAACTCCCTGCAAAAGAGGAGGAAAGTATCGCACGCATGAAGCAACGCGAGACTATTGAGGTAATGAGCAGTTACCCTGTAGATAATGATAGACCCTAAGATCGAACTTTAGAATGTGACAAATTGTCGCAGGTGATAGACCTCACCGGATTGGTGTGGGGACGAACGCATCAGGATTGACGATGATACACCTACCCTTGGACCCCGCCCTTGCCGCTCGCCGCAACCTTCATTGGTTGTTCGTGTTGCGAAACCTGCTGATTAGTGCTGCAATCCTCATTATCCTGGTGACAGTATACGGGATCGGTATTCCATTGGATACGGATCCTTTATGGGGCGTGATTGCATTCATGGCAGTGGTGAATTGCCTGACATGGTTCAAGCTTCAGCAACATGCACCGGTGACAGAGTTGGAATTGTTCGGTCATTTGTGTCTGGATGCACTCAGCATCGCCGCTTTGCTTTATTTTTCCGGCGGTGCCACCAATCCAATGGCCTGGTTTCTGTTGTTGCCCCTGATTATTACGGCCACGGTGCTGCCACAGCACTATACCTGGTACATGATGATGCTGACCACCGGGTGCTATTCAATTCTGATCACTCATTATCACCCGGTCCCCCCCTTGCCGGTTGCAGAGATCAAAGATACCCATCTTCTGCCGCCGGAACATCTCGATCAACGCCGTTTCGAGCTCCACACCTTCGGAACCTGGGTCGGTTTTGTATTTAGCGCTGGTCTGGTGGCCTATTTCGTGGTGGAAATGGCCAATACCCTGCGCGAGCGGGAACGCAAACTCTCTGAGGTGCGCGAACAAGGACTGCGAGATGAAAGAGTGGTGGCATTGGGAACACTGGCTGCTGGAGCGGCCCATGAGATGGGGACTCCGCTGGCAACGATGACGATTCTGGTGCAAGAGTTGCTGGAAGAATATGGAGGTCTGGAACACGAGGATTTGCGGCATCGACTGATGATTTTCAAGGATCAAATCGATCGCTGCAAGAATGCTCTTTCGGTGATGTCGGCATCTGCCGGTCACATGCGCGCTGAAGCAGGTCATGCCGAAGAAGTCCACCGTTATCTGGAAAAACTGGTGAGCCAATGGCGACAGCAGCGGCCGGAAACCCGATTGATGTTCCATGTGGGTGAGGAGTCCGAGCCTCGGGCCTGTATCCTTGCAGAGCAGACCTTGAATCATGCTTTGATCAATATTCTCAACAACGCTGCCGATGTTTCTCCTGACAAGATAGAATTACGGGCCCGATGGAATCGGTCGCGGCTGGAGTTGATCGTCATCGATCATGGTCCTGGTATCAGCCCGGTATTGACTGAAACATTGGGGAAACAACCGGTAGCCTCAAAAAAGCAAGGGTTAGGTGTCGGGCTTTTTTTGGCCTATGCCACCGTCGAGCGTTTGGGAGGAAGCATTGAAATGCAGTCGGCTCAAGAAGGAGGAACTTTGATACGAATCATTCTTCCGTTGATTATTCAGGACGATGAAAACTATGAGTGACAAGCCTCATTTATTACTGGTGGATGATGACGAGATCTTCTGCCAGGTCTTGCAAAGGGCATTGGACAAACGCGGCTTTGATGTCATTGTCGCCTGCAGTCTGGAGGAAGGCTTGGAGCAGGCCTCCCGCCTTACTCCGGAGTACGCGGTGATTGATCTTAGGATTGGTCACGACTCCGGCTTAGGTTTGGTCAGGGAATTGAAGAAGCTGGATGCCAATACCCGTATCGTGATGTTGACCGGATACGCCAGCATTGCGACTGCGGTGGAGGCAATCAAGCTCGGAGCGGTGCATTATCTTACCAAGCCTGCAGATGCAGACGAGATTGTTGCCGCTTTACATAAGGAGGAGGGTGATCCAAATGTTGCCCCCAAAGATCGGCCCTTGTCGGTCAAGCGGATGGAATGGGAGTATTTACAGAAAGTGTTGATGGAGCATGATGGTAATATTTCTGCGGCTGCCAGAGCCCTGGGAATGCATAGAAGGA
>JALVSV010000023.1 GCA_027024125.1 Methylothermaceae bacterium
ACACCCCGCGCCAGCTGCTGATACTGGAAGCATTGGACCTCAAGGCACCCCACTACGGCCATATTTCCTTGATTGTGGGCGAGGATGGAGCGCCTCTGTCCAAGCGCAATGGCAGCCGCAGCATTCGTGAACTGAGAGAACAAGGTTATCTCCCACTGGCGGTCGTCAATCTGCTGGCTCGTCTGGGCCATCGTTACACCGATGATAATCTGCAAACTCTGAAACAGTTGCAAGCTGGTTTCTCAATCGACAATCTCAGCCGTTCTCCGGCACGCTTCGATCCACATCAACTAGACTATTGGCAACAGCAGGCGGTTCATCAGGCCGACGATGACACGTTATGGCGATGGTTGGACGACCAGACTCGTCACAAAGTCCCAGAGTCAAAACGACTGTCTTTTCTTGCTCTGGTTCGTAGCAATTGCGTTCTTCCGGGTCAGGCCCGGGATTGGGCTGATATCCTGTTTCAGGACGAGTATCCCATCAGTAACCAGGCTAAGGAAATTCTCGAACAGGTCGATCCCGAATTCTTTCGGACAGCTGTGACGGTATTTCAGGCCCATCAGGACCAATGGAAAGCATTCCTGCAAGCCCTGCAAGCCGAAACCGGGGTCAAGGGAAAAAGGCTGTTCAAACCCCTGCGAGCTGCGCTGAGCGGCCGCCTGGACGGCCCTGAACTCCATCGGCTCCATGAACTCCTGGGAGCACAACGTATTGTGACCAGACTATCGAAGTGGGCGAAAGCATCATGTTGAAACTTTACAACAGCCTGACCAACACCAAGGAAGTCTTCACCCCCATTGAGCCAGGCAAGGTCCGTATGTACGTTTGCGGGATGACCGTGTACGACTATTGCCATTTGGGTCATGCCCGGGTGATGGTGGTCTTCGACGTATTGGCCCGCTACCTGCGGATGAAGGGCTTCGACGTCACTTATGTACGCAACATCACCGACATCGACGACAAGATCATCCGAAGGGCGGCTGAACTGGGGATCCCCTTCCAGGAGCTTACCGAACGCTTCATCCAGGCCATGCACGAAGACGAACGGGCCCTCGGCTGCCTGCCACCCGATGAGGAACCCCGAGCGACAGAGTCCATCGAGGCCATCATCGACATGATCCAGCGGCTGATCGACAAAGGCTATGCCTATGTGGGAGACAATGGTGATGTCTATTACGCCGTCGGGAAATTCAACGGCTATGGCAAGCTGTCAGGCAAGAAACCCGAAGAACTCAGGGCAGGCGCCAGGGTGGAAGTGAACGAATCCAAACGCGATCCATTGGATTTCGTCCTCTGGAAACGTGCCAAGCCCGGTGAGCCTGCCTGGGATTCCCCCTGGGGACCGGGACGCCCTGGCTGGCACATCGAATGCTCGGCCATGTCCACGACCTGCCTCGGTGCCCATTTCGACATTCATGGCGGCGGCGCCGACCTGCAGTTTCCCCATCACGAAAACGAGATCGCCCAATCCGAGGGGGCGACCGGGGATCATTTCGTCAATTACTGGATCCACGCCGGTTTCGTACGGGTAGACAAGGAAAAGATGTCCAAATCCCTGGGCAACTTTTTCACTATCCGGGAGATACTCAAGCAGTTTCCAGGGGAGGTGGTACGCTTCTTCATCCTCACCAGCCACTATCGCAGCCCCTTGGATTACTCCACCGAATCCCTTGAGAAGGCCCGTGCCGGCCTCACCCGTCTCTATACCGCGCTGCGTGGCCTGCCATTGGCTGAAGAGACTGAGCCAAAGGGTCTGGAAGGTAACCCCTGGGTCGAACGCTTCCAAGAGGCCATGGACGATGATCTCAATACCCCCGAAGCCCTGGCGGTGATGTTCGAGCTGGCCAAGGAAATCAATCGTCTAAGGGAAAAGGATCCAAAGGAAGCAGTCCGCCTGGGTGCCATCCTAAAATCTCTGGGGAACACTCTAGGTCTTTTGACTCAAGAGCCGGAGGCCTTTTTGAAAGGAAGCGCTGAAGGAGAGTTGTCGGAAGCGGAAATCGAACACCTGATTCAGCAACGCAATCAGGCCAGGGAAAACCGTGACTGGAAAACCGCGGACCGGATCCGGGATCAGCTCAAAGCTCAGGGCATCACCCTGGAAGATACGCCACAGGGAACGTTGTGGCGCAGGGAATGATCAGCCATCCCCCCTTTGGAATCGTCCAGCCCTTCGAGGATGTTGAAAACGGTTTCAAACAGGAGCCAGGACCACGTCATCTAAACACGTAAAGGATTGATTGAAGGGGCGGGTGGTCTGATTCGAAAGCCTCGCCGGCAGGGAAGCCGGCGTGGAGCCTACAGGGAAGTATTCACGGCGTTTTTCGAAGCAGACCACCTGCCCCGGCATGAATAGATGACGGGGTACTGAAACAGGAGCAGGCTACCTTGATTCGTATGTAGCCACTTCAAGCCATCTCTCTGGCAATGGCATAGATTTCCTCGGCATCGAAAACCTGATCGTTGCGCTCGAACAGTTTGGCGATACAGGCTTTGTGAACA
>JALVSV010000024.1 GCA_027024125.1 Methylothermaceae bacterium
GAATGGTTCGAACGGGGCTTGTGGAGCAGTCGATTGGTGGTGCTGGTTGCGGTGTTGGCCAGCCTGATTACCTCCTTTGCGGTGTTTTATCTGGCGACAGTGGATGCCCTCTATCTGGTCTGGGGGTTGAGTGATTATGCCGATCCCACGTTGTCAGACAACGCCCGGAGGGCCATTCGCTCGGAGGCCGTCGCTCATGTGGTCGAGGTGATCGATGGATACCTTCTGGCGACGGTGTTGCTGATCTTTTCCCTGGGATTATACGAACTCTTCATCAGTGCCCTGGATGAGGCGCGAAAATCAGAAGCCTTTTCCAAGGTGCTGGTGATCAGTAACCTGGATGACCTAAAAAGCCGCTTGGGAAAAGTAATATTGATGATTCTGATCGTCAAGTTCTTCGAACATGGAATCAAGATGAAGTTTGAGCACCCCATTGATCTGTTGGCCTTTGCCGGGGGAATTGCCTTGGTGGGATTGGCCCTGTTTCTGTCTCATTCTGCCATTTATCATTTCGGCGATCCGAACAAAGGGGTTTCGGATAACTGACCCTTATTCCTGCTCGCTGATCATCACCTGGGTACCAGCCTGAACCTTCTCGAATAGCTCGATAATGTCCTGGTTGCGCATCCGAATGCAACCACAGGATCTGGGGCTGCCGTCGATGAGATGATCAGGGCTGCCATGGATATAGATATAGCGCCTGAAGGTGTCGACCTTCCCCATCCGGTTGAAGCCCATTTCCAGACCGCTCAGCCACAAGATCCGGCTGAGGATCCAGTCCCGTTTGGGGAATGTTGCGGCCAGTGCCGTGCTGTAGATTTCACCTGTTGGACGACGCCCAATGAGTACGGACCGGATAGGAAGACCGGCACCAATCTTGGCGCGGATGTAATGCCGGCCTCGGGGGGTACAGCCGCTGTGTTGCTGTTCGCCCGGGCCGTTTCGGGCGCTGGAGATAGGATACGATCTTGATATTATACCGTTATCTACCAAATACAAACGCTGCCGTAACAAGCTGACAAAAAGCGAAGAATTCATCGTTCCAGCCATGCGATGGATTCGACATGGGCAGTATGGGGAAACATGTCCATGATACCGGCGCGCACCAAATGATATCCGTGGTTGTGGACCAGAATAGCCAAATCGCGGGCGAGGGTGGATGGATTGCAGGAAACATAGACCACTCTTTTTGGATTCCAACGGGAGATCCATTCGATCACATTCAGAGCTCCCGTGCGTGCCGGATCCAGGAGAATCTTGTCATAGTGATGCCGTGTCCACACATAACCATCCAAATCCTTGCTCAGATCGGTGCAATGGAAGGTGGCATTGTCGATGTCATTGGTTTCGGCATTGTACCGTCCCCGTGATACGGCTTGGTAATTGCCTTCCACTCCGGTCACTTGGCCCGCTTTCCGGGCCAGGGGCAGGGTGAAGTTGCCAAGGCCACAGTATAAATCGAGGATGGATTCTTTGGGGTGGGGATCCAGAGCATTCAGAACCCTTTCGATCATCTTGCGGTTAATGGCAGGATTGACCTGAGTGAAATCGAGTGGCCCGAACCACAATGTTACGTCTTCGGGTAGCTCGTAGCAGAGCAGCTCGGGATTATCGGGATAGAGGCATTCCAAGGAATCGGGACCCTTGGGCTGAAGATAGATGTCGAAATCGAATCGACGCCCGAATTCAAGCAAAGCCGCTTTATCATCATTGTTTGGGCTGGTAAGTGTTCGAAACACCAGGGCGTGACGGTTGTCTCCCAGCGCCACTTCGATTTGCGGAATCTTGTCACGGATATTGAGACCATCGATGAATTTTGCCATCTCCGGAATCTTTTCTCCCACCGCTGGGTGAAGGGTCAGGCAAGAGTCGATTTCTGCCACCTTACCGCTGCCCTTTTCCCTGAAGCCCACTAGTACCCGGCCTTTGTTGCGCACGAATCTAACCCCAAGTCGGGCCTTGTGGCGGTAGCCCCATTGGGGGCCGCTCAAAGAAGGAGGCCATAATTCAAAGGATTCGATCTTGCCAATCCGACGTAGTTGCTCGATCAGCAGATCTTGTTTGATACGGATCTGGGCCTTATGGGAAACGTGTTGCAAGCTGCAACCGCCACAATAGTCGTAGGCTGTGCAGGGCGGGGGGGTCCTGTCAGAGGAGGGATGGTTGACCTCCAACGGCTTGCCGCAAGCATAATCCCGGCGTATCTGGGTGTAACGGAACAAGACGATTTCTCCTGGCAGGGCGCCATCCACGAAGATCGCTTTTCCATCAATGTAGCCGATGCCGCGACCATCATGGGTCAGTTTTTCGATCGTTACTTGTGCCGGCTGTTCTGGCAGCCGTTTCCTACGGCGACTCACGTGTTAAACCAAGGTATCAATGTGAATGCTCAGGGGATTGGGGGATGGCAGAAAATTTGACTTGGTTCGGGAGGGAAACACCCATCCATGGGATCGCAACGTTCCCGAAGGAAATATGCATTGGCATGCTCGAAAAATTCACG
>JALVSV010000025.1 GCA_027024125.1 Methylothermaceae bacterium
GTCTACGAGAAGGGGGCTGTGAATTTTTCTCCTCGGTTTTTGATTCCGCCTCCGCCTGGACAGCCTTTTCATCTGGCTGTTCTTTCTGCGGTGCGCGTTGGACCCTTTCTCCCCCGCTGGAGCGGCTACGCCGGGGGCGGCGGCGTGGCGGTCGCTGGGGTTCTTTACGCCGTGGGGGTGGCAATTCCTTGGGAGGTTCCTCGAGCTTGGGCTGGGTCGGTTCGGCGGTTTTGGCGCCGCCGATCAGCTTCTGCCAGAAACGCCTGATCAGGTCGGAAGAAGAGGGTTTGCTGCGCATTGGGGCTGGGGTGCTGGGAAGAAAATCCTTGATTGCCGGCTCTTCGATCTTCTTTCCGGTTTCGGTGGCAAACTCCGGCATCTGCTGTTCTTCTTCGGGAATTTGCTCATAGCTGCTTTGTTCGGCTTCTTCGTTGGCACGCAGACGCTGGATCTCATAGGCCGGTGTCTCAAGGTGCCTGGAAGGGATGATGACGACACCCACTTCGTGGCGTTGCTCGATTTGTTCCAGCACTTGGCGTTTTTCGTTGAGAAGATAGGTGGCAGGTTCCACCGGAAGCTGTACCACGACCCGTCCGGTCTGGGGCTTGATCGCTTCTTCTTCGATGAGCCGGAGAATCGACAATGCCAGGGATTCTGTCCCGCGAATGCTTCCCTGTCCCTGGCAACGGGGACAGGGGATCAGACTGGATTCCCCAAGGGAGGGGCGTAGTCTCTGCCGAGACATTTCCAATAATCCGAAGCGTGAGATCCGGCCCATCTGGATACGGGCGCGGTCACTTTTGACCGAGTCCCGCAGTTTGTTTTCCACGGCTCTCTGGTGGCGCATGGAAACCATGTCGATGAAGTCGATCACCAGCAAGCCCCCCAGGTCTCGCAGGCGCAACTGCCGGGCGATTTCCTCGGCGGCTTCCAGATTGGTGGTATGGGCTGTCTCCTCAATGTCGCCGCCTTTGGTGGATCGGGCGGAATTGACGTCGATACTGGTCAGGGCTTCGGTATGGTCGATGACGATGGCACCACCGGATGGCAGCGGAACCTCTCTTCGGTAGGCCAGCTCGATCTGGCTTTCGATCTGAAAACGGCTGAACAATGGTACCGAGTCTTCATACAACTTGGCCTTGCCGATGAAATGAGGCATCACCTGCTGGAGGAAGTTGCGCACCATGCGGTAGGTGGCAGGGTTGTCGATCATGATTTCATCGATGTCGGCGCGCAGGTGATCACGCAGGGCACGGATGATGACATTGCTTTCCTGGAAGATAAGAAAAGGGGCCTTGCGTTCACGGGCCGAGCGTTCGATGGCATCCCAAAGCTGCAGCAGATAATTGAGGTCCCATTGTAGTTCCTCAGCAGTCTTGCCGCCGGCTGCAGTACGCACGATCAGACCCATGCCCTCGGGGATATCGAGGGACGAGACGATTTCCTTGAGATCCCCCCGGATTTCGCCCTCGATCCGGCGCGAGATTCCACCTGCCCTGGGATTGTTGGGCATCAGAACCAGATAGCTTCCAGCAAGGGCGACATAGGTCGTCAGAGCCGCCCCCTTGGTTCCCCGCTCCTCTTTTTCGATTTGCACCACCACCTCCTGCCCTTCGCGGATCAGTTCCCGGATCTCGGAGCGGTGCTGTTCCGGGCCCAGGGGCCTGGAGAAATAAGACGGGGCTATTTCCTTGAACGGCAGGAACCCATGGCGTTCGGAACCATAATTGACGAAAACCGCTTCAAGGCTGGCTTCGATGCGGGTGATGATGCCCTTGTAGATGTTAGCTTTTTTCTGTTCTCGGGAAGGAACCTCGATATCAAAATCGTAGAGTTTTTGGCCTTCGACCAGTGCCACGCGCAACTCCTCCGGTTGCGTGGCATTTATCAGCATTCTTTTCATTCCAATAATCCTTTTGTCTCAATGCGAATGGTGGTGGAGCAAGGTCTGGCCGATTGTTTTTATCGGCGGACGGTACTGAGAGTAAAAGCGCAACCTTCTTGATTGCGGGCCGCTGGATTGGCGTGCCTTGTATTGCCCTGCTCATGGGTATGGACGTCATTCGCAACAATGGTGTGTTAAACCAAATGATTTAAAATAGGTCTTGTTTCCAGACCCAGTGTATAAAGTTTCGTACTATGACCCTATGGCCGGCATTTTGTTCTTGCGGGCGTGAAAGGCCCTTGTCTTATGGCCGGCGCCGTCTCCTGAATTTGTCTGGGTATGGGTCAGGATCGCATCATATAAAGTTTCCCAGCCACATTATAGACTTGGCCCCAGGCAAAATCCATGAATCTGCAAAGTAGCGAACATTCCAACCCGCCCAAACCCCGTTATATCGAAATCGACGCCGACAAGGCGGGCCAAAGGATTGACAATTTCCTCATTGGCTGCCTCAAAGGCGTGCCCAAGAGTCATATCTACCGCTTGTTGCGCAAAGGGGAGGTCAGAGTCAACAAGGGGCGGGTCAAGGCTCATTACCGGTTGTGCGAGGGTGATCGGGTGCGTCTGCCACCAGTGCGGGTGGGGGTGGGCGCGCAGAATCATGGAGCCACGAAAGGGATGGGGGAAAGGCTGGAGGAAAGTATTCTGTATGAAGACGAGTGGCTGCTGGCCCTGAACAAACCGGCGGGTATGGCGGTGCATGGCGGCAGTGGCCTGCAGGGGGGGGTGATCGAAGCACTGCGCGTTTCCAGGCCACGGGCAAAGACTCTGGAATTGGTGCATCGACTGGACAAAGACACGTCCGGCTGCCTGTTGATCGCCAAAAAAAGGCAGGCCCTTGTGGCCCTGCATTCCCTGATGCGGGATGATGCCGTGGCAAAACGATATCTGGCCCTACTGACAGGGAGTTGGAAGCGCCGACGTGAAAAGGTGGATGTTCCTTTGCGCAAATATGTGCTCAGCAGTGGTGAGCGTATGGTCAGGGTGGATTCTGGCGGCAGATCGTCGCAAACCGAGTTTCGCCGGCTGCAGCGGTTTTCCGAGGGTACCCTGGTGGAAGCGCGTCTGCTCACCGGTCGGACCCATCAGATTCGCGTGCATGCAGCCTATCTTGGTCATCCCGTCGCCGGTGATCGGCGATATGCCCAGGCAGAAACCAATCGAAGATGGCGGGAGTTGGGGCTCAAACGGATGTTTCTCCATGCCTGGCGCCTCGAATTTCATCACCCCGGTACCAACGAGCCATTGCTGATCGAGGCGCCACTTTCTCAGGAGTTGGAGCTGTTTCTGACGAATCTGGCAATGAGCTAGCTGAACGGTGTTCACGCCGCCTGTTTCTGCGTCCATCCCAGCTCGAGAGGATCCCCGGGAGGTCCCAGGGGTGGTGTCTCCTCCAGGACCTCGAAGGCATCGTGACGAATATGGTTCTGGCGCATTTCCTCGCGAAGCAGCTCCTCTGTGACGATCCCTTGTTCAATGCATTCCTTCAATAACCCAAAGAAGAAGCGTTCCTGGTTACAGTCGGGGTGGCGTTTGTAGGTGCCCAACAAAGCGTGATCCCCCAGCAGGCGCCTGCGCGCTCTCAATGCCCAGCCGATGGGGGGGAACAGCCGGAAGCGGTCATTCGGTGTCCAGTCGATGGGGAGGCCTGCTTTCCATGGTTGGGTCAAACGCCTCGTATTGTGGATCAGTTTGGTTTGCGGAGTCAGTTTGTCGAAGTCGTTCCACTCCGGCTCGAACAGGCCGATACTCTCCTTGGGTTCGTTGCGCAGGCCAATCCAATCCATGTAGTCGAGCTTTAAGTCGAACATGGCCCGGAATTGTTCCTCGCAGTGCCAATGGGTCAGTTTGCCGCAATCGAGCAGCATCACGCTGGAGGCATAACAACGATCGATCCACCATTTGGGGCCTGACCTTGGGCGGCACATGATCGATTTGCCCTCCATGTCGCGCGACAGCAGTTCCCATACGTCGCCCACGGCAAAGATGTCGGGGTCGACCACCACCGCGCGTCCCTGATAGTTCATCAGTTCCGGAGGCATGAAACGCAGGGGGGTGAACGATTGCAGATCATCGTTGCGCCAGATTCTTTCGACACCGTCGCGCTGGAAGGGCTTGCCTTCCATTTCCCGGAAGAAAGGGTAATTCTTGTGGTGAATGATACGGACGTCGAACCGCTCTGGATTGGCCGAGTTCCGTTTCATGGAATACTGGGCCACCAGAGCTCCGATCCACTGTTTGTGGTTGGTATGGACGAATACACAATAATCTTTTGGATCGGTCATGCGTTCACCACTTGGTTGGTTTGGGTATATTGGTAGATGGGATCCAGGCTGCTGTTTACCAGGGCGTCGATCCTCTGGACCTGATTGTCATCGAAATAGTCCCGCCAGCCCCCCACTTTGGCACGGCGCACCTTGTAGGAATTGGGGTTGTTCCTGTCCTTTGGCACCATGCGGCTGCCGCTCAACCAGAACTTTTTCTCCTGTTCGAGTTTGCGCATGTTTTCTATCGATGCAAATTCAACGGCATCGAGAATCTCACTCTCGTTACCCGGGGTGCCGATAAAGTCGGTGATGCGGCGCAATTGCCTGGCGGTATCAGCTCTGAGATCTTCATATCTGACCAACAGAAACTGATCGAGTTTCGGCATTTCACTGGCCCATTGATTGAGGAAATCTATGATCTTGGGAAGTCCCGCCGTTTCGTGCATAACGAAATCAAATAGAGAAATGTCGCTTTCGGGAGGAGGGTACCGGTTGAGCTTCATCTTTGCTGGTCGCATCCGGAATTTCCACTGAAAAAACTGTGAGACCGCGATATCTCGCGGATCTCTGGCCAGCAGTATCACCTTGTGACCGTAATAGTCCTGTTTGCTGTCTGCGTGACCGGTATAGTCCTTCAAATAGTTGTCATGGGTAAAAAAGATTTTCGGAATTGCCGGGTTCTTGGCGTGTAAGTTGTCGAATCCCAACAATTGAGAGGATTTTAAATGGTGTTTGGTGTGGTAGAAGCGTGACAACATGACCCTCAGCCAAGTGCGACCGCTTTTCCCGTAGGAGACGACGACCGCATCGCAGAGGGTAAGTTTTCTTGCTTCCTCTTTTCCGCGCAAGCGGCGCTCGAGGGCTATACGCCGTTTTTCAGGGAGGTAGAAGCATGCTGCCAGAATCAGGCGGCGATAGAATTGTTTCCAAAGGTTGTACATGAAGAAGTTTTATGAATTGTACAAGGCCACAAACTGTAGTAGATTTGCAATAAAAAAACAATTTGTTGTTTTTTGTCTGCTATACTATGTCACATCTTATGTGGACAGGGGAATCCGCAATGTGGTTCATGTTACACAATTGGATGAACAAGCAAGTGCCTGAGGCAGTTATGCCCAGGGTCTGGGTATTGCTCAATCACCGTGCAGGCGAAAATGCACAAGTGGTTGCTTTGGCAGAGGCGCTTGGCTGGCCCTTCGAAATCAAACGTTTCACCTATCGCAAACAGGTACCCTTCCTGTTGTTGGGGGCCTCATTGGCAGGTATCCGTGCCGATGAATCCGATCCCTTGGTAGCACCTTGGCCCGATCTCATCATCAGTGCAAGCTCCCGTAACGAACCTGTCTGTCGCTGGATACAGAAGCAGGCAGCCAAATCGGGAAAGAAAGTTCGTCTGGTGCATGTTGGGCGCCCCTGGAACCGAATCGAACGCTTCGATCTGGTCATCACCACGCCCCAATACCGTCTGCCCCAGCGCCCCAATGTGGTTCACAACAGCACCACGCTTCATCGGGTGACTATAAAGCGACTGGCCGAAGAGGGCAGAAAATGGCGAGCTCATCTGGCGCATTTGCCGAGACCGTATATCGCGGTCATGATCGGTGGTTCCAGTGGCCCTTATGTGATGGATCGGAAGGCGGCCACCCTTTTGGCGAGGCAGGCCAACGCCTTGGCCAGGAATGCCGGGGGTAGCCTGTTGGTCACAACCAGTGCCCGTACCCCTGCAGGGGTGATGGATGCCTTTGCGAAAGAACTCGACGTTCCGGCACACCTCTTCTGCTGGTCGCAGAAATCAAAGGAGAACCCCTATTACGGTTATTTGGCTCTGGCGGATCAGATCGTCGTGACCAGTGACACGGTCTCCATGTTGACCGAAGCCTGTGCCACCAGGAAGCCGGTCCATATCTTCGATCTTGGCCAGGTACGCCGGGGCTTGAAGGGTTGGAGCCTGGATCGGATGCGATCGATCATCTATCGTTTTGGAATGAATTATGCTCCGAAGAGGCTGACCCGGGATTTATCCTTAGTACATCGGAGGATGATCGCTGACGGGCGGGCTGTTTGGTTGGGACAACCATTTCCTCCAGGGCCTGTGAGTGATTTTTCTACGGATATGGACAGAGCCGTCAGGCGCGTTCATGGTTTGTTTCAGGAGAGTCCGAACCCAGGTGGTTCGACTTCGTCTTTCACTGGTTTTTTGACCCTGGCCCGTCAACTGTCAACCTGATCAATTCATACTGCGGGGCCGTCGGCTGTGCTTGACGGCCTCTCTCAATCCCTGTTCCTCAGGGCCATCCTTCTTTTCCACACGGCACATCCGGGTTTGCCTGGGGGCATTCCCCGCGCTTTATTCTGTCAAGCAAGGGATCTTGCCTGATGTTCTCCTTGATCATTATTGTCACAATTGTCACCGCTTGCTTGACCCTGCAAGGTTTTTCTGCTTAGGATGATCGTGGATTGCCTCTGACATAGGGAGGATTCGCGGAGGCTTTCACGCCAGAAAAATGATACCCGAAATGCCGGGTTACCAAGAAAAAATAAGCAAGAGGAGAGAGAGCATAATGAAGATAGGTGTACCCAAAGAGGTCCATGAGGGTGAGCGCCGGGTGGCGACCACGCCCCAAGTGGCACAGCAGTTACAAAAACTAGGCTTCACCGTGGCGATCGAGACCGGGGCTGGAGCCGAAGCTAATTACACCGATGATGCTTACCGTGAAGCCGGGGTGGAAATCGTCAAAGATGCACGATTGTTGTGGGCCGAGTCAGACATCATTCTCAAGGTTCGCCCACCGGAAACCCATCCTGTCTGCGGGGATGAAGTGGCCTTGATGCGGGAAGGGGGGAATCTGATCAGTTTCATCTGGCCTGCCCAGCATCCGGAACTGTTGGAAAAGTTCACCAACAAGAAGGCCACGGTTCTGGCCATGGACTGTATTCCCAGGATCTCCAGAGCCCAGAAGATGGATGCTTTGAGCTCCATGGCCAACTGTGCGGGGTACCGGGCGGTTATCGAGGCGGCGGAAAACTTTGGCAGCTTTTTCACTGGCCAGGTGACCGCTGCCGGGAAGATTCCCCCTGCCAAGATCCTGGTGATTGGTGCCGGGGTGGCGGGTTTGGCTGCCATCGGTACCGCCGTGAGTATGGGGGCCATCGTCCGCGCCTTCGACGTGCGGCCGGAAGTGCGCGACCAGGTGGAAAGCCTGGGAGCGGAATTTCTCCAGGTGGAGATGGAAGGGGAAAGCGGGAGCGGTACCGGAGGTTACGCCAAGGAGATGAGCGAGGAGTTCATCCGCAAGGAAATGGAGATCTTCGCCAATCAGGCCAAAGAGGTGGACATCATCATCACCACCGCGCTGATTCCAGGAAAACCGGCTCCCAAATTGATCACCACCGAAATGGTGGAATCGATGAAGGAAGGCAGCGTGATCGTCGATCTGGCGGCCGAGCAGGGGGGAAACTGCGAACTGACAGAG
>JALVSV010000026.1:0-610 GCA_027024125.1 Methylothermaceae bacterium
GTGCGAAGGAGCAACAATCAGGCGAATTGCTATTTGAGATTCGTGACACCGGGATCGGAATCTCGCCCGAAGCTCAGACCCGTTTGTTCCACGCTTTTGGTCAGGCGGATGTTTCCACGACGCGGCGTTTTGGTGGTACCGGCCTGGGGCTTAGTATCTGCAAAAGCCTGGTGGAGCTGATGGGAGGCGTGATTGGTGTCGACAGCGTACCAGGGCAGGGTAGCCGTTTCTGGTTCAAACTTTCCCTGCCATCCTTGCGTGATGAAACGGTAGAACCAAAATGTTCGGTCAACTGGCAAGGGAAAAAAGCGCTGGTGGTGGATGACAATGCCACCAACCGTCAAATCCTTTCTTCCTATTTGCAACATTACGGGTTGATCGTTGCCGAGGCCGTTGATGGAAAAAATGCGTTAGAGTTGCTCGACAGAGACGGGGCTTTTGACATTGTGTTGACAGACATGCATATGCCGGGTATGGATGGTGCGGAATTGGCGGCAGCCATGGCAGGGGACCCAAGGTTTGCCTCGATCCCGAGGTTGCTGCTTTCCTCCGGGGTGATGATAGGAGAGGAAGAAAAGCGGTGTCTGGGAATCGTGAAAAGTGTGTTGAA
>JALVSV010000026.1:620-2500 GCA_027024125.1 Methylothermaceae bacterium
CCGATCCGCCGCAATACCTTAATGAATACGCTCGAGGAAATTCTGGTTGGCACAACTGGACAGCAAACAGCAGCCAAGTCAGGCAGTGATGTGTTTTGGCCGGGACGCAGGATTCTGGTCGCTGAAGACAACCCCGTCAATTGTAAAGTCATTACTGCCCGCCTCAGGAAGCTGGAGATCCAGGTTGATGTGGTTGAGAATGGTGCGGAGGCTTTGGAACGCTTGGATTCCCAGACCTATGATCTGGTTTTGATGGATTGTCAGATGCCAATCATGGACGGTTATGAAGCGACTCGTCGGCTCCGCTGTAGAGAAATGGATCTCCAGCTTCCCAGGATACCTGTCATCGCACTGACCGCTCATGCCGGTGAAGGGGAAAAAGAAAAATGCCTCAGTTGTGGAATGGATGCTTATTTGAGTAAACCGGTGCGCACCGAGGTGCTGATTGAACAGTTGTCTCGCTACCTGGGCAGGCCAACAGACAAGAGGGACCCCCAGAGAGAGGAAACTGTCGTAACGCGGCAAGTTCAGGATCACTCCTCTCAACCGCTGGTATGTAATCTGGAGCTCGCGTTGAAACTACTTGACCATGATCGCGAGCTTCTTGATGAAATGATTGATCTATGTCTTGATGATCTACCCCGCAGGCTGGACGAGTTACGTCAGGCGCAGATGGGTGGAGATACGGATGCCCTGGCGGATGCTGCCCATGCAATCAAAGGCATGGCGCGCCATTTTTTTACCGATGCATTGCAAAACCAGGCTGAAGAACTGGAACGCCTTGCTCGTCAGGGTGATTGTGATCAGGATGGAGTCAGGACCACGAACCTGATTCTCATTGCAGAAGCGGTGATGCGAGCACTTAAGAAGGCAAGCGAGGATTCTCATGTCATATGAATTTAAGTACGAGGAACTGAAGGCGGCAGAACGCCTGCCTTCACCTTCCGGAGTGGCGTTATCCATTCTTCAACTGGTTGACAGGGAGGATGCCTCTATTGAAGAACTGTCCGTATTAGTACAGGCCGATCCCGCCTTGAGTGCAAAGTTACTGCGTTTTGCCAATTCACCGGTTGTTGCGCCAAGACGTCCCATCGTTGCGGTTCAGGATGCAGTGACTTTGATTGGGATGAATGGGGTGCGGAGCCTGGTACTGGGTTTATCGTTGGTTGGGCGCTATAAAACCGGCCAATGCGAAAATTTCGATTATCCACGGTATTGGTCCGGCTCGCTCGCATTGGCACTGGCGATGTCTTCGTTGTCAGCTTTATCCCGTTTGGCTGCACCTGAAGAAGGTTTCACCATAGGTTTGCTATCGGATATCGGCCGTTTAGCGCTGGCCACCGCGTGGCCTGATGAATACAGCCGATGTCTTGCAACAACGCAGGATGTGAGTGATTTGAGATCTGTGGAAAAGCAAACATTCTCTATAGATAACGTTGCATTGACCCGGGTTTTACTGGCCGATTGGCGCCTTCCAGAGATTTTTATCGAAGCATTATGCAGTAGTTATGAAAAAGAGATCAGCCGAGAAGACCGGTTTGGACGTCTGGCCGGATTATTCGTTTACTCCCGAAAGATCCGTGATTATTGTCTGGCGGAGGAAGATGAGCGTTTGAAATTGATGGATTCGCTGCAGGAAGAAGCTGAAAGTCTTCTTCTCGAGTTGGACCTGGAAGAATGGTTGCCTGAGGTGCTGGATGAATGGCATGTTTGGGGCAGGATGATAGAAATTCCAACCACATTCGCCAAACAAAACCGAGCTGACAATGAGACTAAAAAAGAAACCTTGCCTGGCCTCAAGATTTTATTGGTGGATGACGATCCAATCTTGCTTGCCAGGTTTGCCAAACAGTTGCAAGGGGCAGGCCATAAAGTAAGCA
>JALVSV010000027.1 GCA_027024125.1 Methylothermaceae bacterium
CCTGATCAGGACTTTCGTAATTGCGTGCAAAAAGAATGATCCCCCCCACTCCAGGATGGGCCAGCCACTCCTTTTCCTCAGAAGTCAGTTCCAGAGCTGCAAGATCGAGCATGAAAGGGGCATCGATTGAAACGGACATGTGGTTTTCCTGCGTTGATACCAGGACGAAATTATACGCCGATCAGGATTGCAACGGTTTCCTGATCAACCAGACCACCGCCAATGCTGCCAGAAGGTGTTTCAAAGAATGACCGCTGACCCATCCAGTGAGCTCGAACAGGGGTCCGTCCAGGTACTCCGCCAGCTTGGCCAAAGCATAACAACCCAATGCAATCCAGATTGCCCGTCGCGATATTCTGGCCGGTGGAAATCGCCAGAATATCCAAAGAATGATCACCGGGGGCAGAAACTGAACCAGGCCATAGAGGCGCAGATCGTCGAACACGAGCCATACCCCGATACTGGCAAGACCCGTCAGGACCAGCAACGGCCATATCCAGTCACCAATTTCGAACTGATCATTCAAAATGGCGGCAAATAGCCCCATGAACGCCAAGGTCATGGGCAAACGGTCCCATACCAACCTGGCATCGTCCGGTGCCCAGTGATACCAGGCAGATCCCAAACCCGTCAGCAGAACGCCCCACCAGAACACTCTGATGGCACCTTGCATCGAACAGGGCCATGTCGACACCCGCCGCAGCCCCAATATTCCCAACAAGACAAATGGCAGATTCGACAATACGTTCAGACAATTCGGGACCCATCCACAGGAACGGGTGTCGGCAAACACGTGATATGCCGGGTCCTGAGGAATTGGACCAATCACCCAGACCAGCAGCAGACCACTCAGAACCAGGACCACCAACGGCCAACGCTTTTGCAGAATCGCCCCCAACCCGGCCTCCTTAAATATCGTCCACAACTCTTCCCCGGTACTGCCAGCGATCACCAGGCAAAATGACAGCTTCAGAACCGAGGCATATTAGTGACGAGAGACATGGCCAATCATAACGAACCATCGACCCATACCTTCGACCCGCTTAAAATGGCAGAAACAACGAGCAAACATACCCAGCTCACCAAATGAAAACTCCTTCTCATCACAAAGGACGGGGCGCCGTCACCAATCCCGACGGCCGCTACAATGACTGGCGGCACGAAGCGATAGATGATGGCTGGGGTACAGATGACGGACGACCCGCCCCACAAACCGAAGTCAGCCTGGAGCATCCGCGCACCATTATCGCCCGCAACCAGTCACCGGACATCCCATTCGACCGTTCCATCAATGCCTACCGGGGCTGTGAACACGGTTGTATTTATTGCTATGCCCGCCCCACCCACGCCTGGCTGGGTCTGTCGCCAGGGCTGGACTTCGAGACCAGGCTCACCGCCAAACCCGACGCAGCCACATTACTACGGCGCGAACTTCAGGCTCCTGGTTACCACCCTTCCCCCATCGCCCTGGGTGCCAATACCGATCCCTATCAACCCATCGAACGGCGCTATCAGATCACCCGCCAGGTTTTGGAAATCTTAAGCGAACACAACCACCCTTGCACCATCACCACCAAATCGGCCTTGGTGGAGCGAGATCTGGACCTCCTCACTTCGATGGCAGAACGCAGGCTGGTGTGGGTGCATCTCTCGGTCACCACCCTGAGACCGGAGATCGCCCGCCGGCTCGAACCGCGCGCCAGTGCCCCGCACCGCCGCCTTCAGGCAGTGACCCTCTTGCGCGAGGCCCGCATCCCCGTTTCGGTCATGGTGGCACCGGTGATCCCGGTACTCACCGATCCGGAACTGGAAAAGATTCTCGAGGCCGCCGCCGTTGCCGGAGCCATGTCCGCCAACTACATGCTGGTCCGACTGCCCCTGGAGGTCTCGGACCTGTTCGAGGACTGGCTTCGCACCCATTTCCCCGACATGGCCGCTCACGTCATGAACCGCATCCGCGACAGCCGTGGCGGCAGCACCAACGACCCCCGTTTCGGCCACCGGATGCGTGGGGAAGGCGTATTCGCCGAACTGATCGCCCAGCGCTTCCGCATCGCCGCCCGCAGGTTGAATCTGGACCGGCCGCTGCCGCCTTTGGATTGCAACCGCTTCAGGGGACAGCCCCGGCAATTGAGCCTGTGGTGATAAAAATCAGCCGGGCTCTTGCGCCTGGTGGGACTCGGCCTCCACTTCCTCGCGGAACACTTCGGCATATCTGCCTATCAGGGCCAGCAAGATCAAAGAATAGAGAAAGGTGGACAACAACACCACCCCGATGACCACCGCCTTGAACATGTCCAGAAAAGGAAAGTCGCCTGGAATCATGGATAGCATGACGATGGACAACCCCCCCTTGATGCCGGCAAAAGTCAGTACCCCCCACCAGCGGAAATTGACATCGGTCATCCTGCGCACATGCAGCGTCAGGAGAGCGAACTTCGCCATCATCAGGGCCCGGATCACAGTTGTGGCCAAGAACATGACCAGAATCTCGTGCCAGTAACGGGCCAACAGCTCCAGTTGGATGATTTCCGCCATGGCAACGAACAAAATCGTGTTTCCCACCAGCCCCAGCAGCTGGATATCCTCTTTGTTACGGAGATGACGCGCCCTTTCTGCAACCGTGACCCGGATCACATCCAGCGCCGTATCGACCAATCGCCGGGAGGCAATGCCTTCGGTGGATTCTTCGATCAGGGCCTGTTGTTCCGTATCGATCCGTTTTTCTTCATACTTAATCTCCCTGCACATCCAGTGATTCACGGTCACCGTGGCGACGATACAGGCAAGAATCCCGGACAGATGCAAATGGCTGTGTCCCCCCAATACATCCAGGAGGGTATAGAAATGTTCGGCGAGGGTGAATGCGGCATAGCCGGTCACGATCAGGATCATCATTTCGGCAACGCGGTTCTCCGTGGTCTTGAGCAATCCCAATCCCACCAATCCCGTCACCAGCCCCAGCACAATCGAGCCAAGCCCCACCACCAGACTGATCTTGGTCACATAACCCCACGTCAACTGCCCACCCTCGAGCATATAGAGCCCGATGTAGACGAAAACGATCAACGCCGTGGCATCGTTGAAAAGACTCTCGCCCTCGGCCAGAATCTTCAGGCGGTGAGGAATGTCGAAGCGGGAGAAAATGCTGACGACACTCACGGGATCGGTCGCCAGCACCATGGCAAACAACAGAATCGTCGCGGCAATCCCCAGGTGATATTCGCCAAACAGGAAATCCTTCAGGAACAGCGCCATCACCACCGACAGGACCACCGCCACCACCGCCAGGTAGAAGAGGCTCCAGGCGTGTTCCTTCAGTTCAGTCACGCTCAGCTCCAACGAATCGGAAATCAGCAAAATGGGCAGCAGAGTCAGCACCAGTGAGGCGAAACGCCCTGCATCGGGTGTGAACCTGGCCACTTCCGGAAACAGCAGATCGAGTAGGAAGGACAAGGCAATCAAGGACAATGGGGAAGGCACCGAAAACTTGTCCTCGATCTGCAAGGCCAGATAGAGAATCAACGCAACTGCGAGAACCGTTTCAATCATTCAGGGTCTCCCGGGTCCTGATTGGCGAACCGAAACATCAAACCTAACAATCATGAAACCTTTTTCACCCCAATGCAAGAAAGAACCAGGCAGGGAGCAGGGGAGTGGTTTGAGGGCGTACGCGGCCTGGACGGCCGCGTCCGAGCCTCCAGGGAGGGATTCACGGCGTTCCGAAAACCACTTCCCTGCTCCCTGCCCACCATGATCTTTCAGGGTAAAGGGAGTTCATCAGGAGGGATGAAAAAAGACAAACTTCCCAATGGGTTAGAAACTGAATCAGCCAATTCTGCGGAGGCACCTTTTACATGAGCAAGCGTACCACAATAAAAGCCCCCTCCGCACACTCCAAACCGCTGAAAGCCCAGTATGTGGGAGGCGTCAGACATCTGAGCAGCCAGGCGGGACTGATTCCACTGGTCCGGTTTCTGGACCAGTTGGGTTTTGGCCAATTATTCCATCGCCACGTGCTTCATGACCGTGGACCCTTTGCCACCTGTCAACTGGTGGATAGGTGTTTTCTGAAAATTTGGTTACACTGATATTGGGGCGCGGGAACTGTAAAAATTTCTGACACCCAAATGGAACCGGGGATCTGCAGGATACCCACTTTTGTTTGATGGATGAGCGCCTGAACAAGTATGAGCAGGCCGTGTTATTTTTTGCAAAACGTCCCGAGGTCGCCTTCACCAATCACCTGGCCGAACGGAACCTGAGAATGGGCAAAATCAGACAGAAGGTCTCCGGATGCTTCAGGACCCGTCAATACGCCGGGTTCTTTTGCCGCATCTCCAGCCACCTGCAGACCATGAACAATCTGGGCGACAATCCGCTGGCCGCCATTCAGTTGGCGCCCTCCGGCGAGATCTATGCCGATAGGGATGAGTAGTGACGATCAAAGGGGGATTGAGGTGGATTTTCCATCCGGGAAGCAAGCTGATGGGGATCCACTTTGCGTGGTCACAGGACTGCCTGTCTAACACGGGAACTATCCTTTACCCGTGCACATCCCATGCTACCATTACTGAAATCTTCGACAACAGGGTGATGTCATGGCCACGGTCAACTTCTCAGTCCCTGATGAGATCAAGGCAGCCTTCAACGAAGCATTCAAGGGCGAAAACAAGAGCGCCATCATCGCCCGCCTGATGCGAGAGGCGGTGGAGGAAAAAGAACGCAGAGAGCAGCGCAAGACGTTGATCTGGGAACTCACCCGCAGCCGTCGCAACCGGCCCACTGCCTCAGACGAGGAAATTCGCAAGATCCGGGAGGAGGAACGTCCTTGAAAATCGTCCTGGACGCCAGCGTGTTGATCAAATGGCTGCTTGCCGATCCCGAACGGGAAGAGCAAACGGAGAAAGCCTCCCATTTGGTGACAACGGTTGATGATGGAGCTTTGGAGTTGGTATTGCCCGACCATTGGCTTGCTGAAGTGGCAGCCATTCCGTGCCGAATCAGCCCTGCCACCGCAACAGGTGACATCGAAACCCTGCACCTGCTCGACCGGCCGGTCATTGGCGATGCCAGCCTCTACCGCCGGGCCAGCAGAATTGCTGTCGATCTTCGCCACCATCTCTTCGACACCCTTTACCACGCCGCCGCCCTGGAAACCGGTACCGCCCTGATCACCGCCGACCACCATTATTGGAGCAAAGCCAAAGGCTTCGGCAACATCACTCTGCTGGAACAATTCGACAGATGAACTCTCTCCTGACCCTCAAAAATGTCTCCCTCGCCTATGGCATCCATCCGCTACTGGACCGGTCAGAATTCAGTATCGAGTCCGGCGAGCGAGTGGGTCTGATCGGCCGCAATGGCGAGGGAAAATCCACCCTGCTGAAACTATGTGCCGGAGATATCCAGCCCGATGAGGGCGAAATCTGGCGCCGTCCGGAATTGAGGGTGGCACTGCTGGAACAGTCCCCCCGTTTTGATCCCGGATTGACCGCCTACGACGTCGTCGCCCAGGGTCTTGGGGAAATCGGCAATCTGCTGCAGCAGTATCACCACCTGGCTCAGCAACATTCACCCGACCTCAAACGCCTGGAAAGGCTGCAACACCAACTGGAAGCCAAACACGGCTGGAGTTTCGGCCAGCGGATCGAGCAGGCCCTTAGCCATCTCGGTCTCGACCCTGAGATCAGGGTCGAGACCCTCTCTGGCGGCTGGCAACGGCGGCTGGCATTGGCCAGGGCCAGGGCATCCGACCCGGACCTGCTGCTGCTGGATGAACCCACCAACCATCTGGACCTGGAAACCATCACCTGGCTGGAAGAAGAACTGCTGCAGTATTCCGGCGCTATCCTGTTCGTCACCCACGACCGTACCTTCCTGCAAAAGCTGGCCACCCGTATCGTCGATCTCGACCGTGGCAGGCTGACCTCCTGGCCCGGGGACTACCGCACTTATCTGGAGAAGAAAGCAGCCGCCCTGGAAGAAGAGGAACGTCACAACGCCGAATTCGACAAGAAGCTGGCCCAGGAGGAAACCTGGATCCGTCAGGGAATCAAAGCCCGCCGCACCCGTAACGAGGGTCGGGTTCGGGCCCTTAAAAAACTGCGTGAAGAGCGGGCAAGGCGCCGCGAACATCAGGGCAAGGCCAATCTGGTGCTGGAATCGGGAGAGCGCTCCGGCAAGCTGGTGATCCAGGCTGAGAACATCAGCTTTACCTACGACGACAAGGCGATTGTCAAGGATTTCTCCACCACCATTTTACGCGGCGACCGAATCGGTCTGATCGGCCCCAATGGCACCGGCAAATCCACTCTTCTGAAGTTGTTGCTGAAACAACTGGAACCCCAGTCCGGTCATATCCGCCACGGCACCAATCTGGAAATCGTCTGGTTCGACCAGCAGCGCAGCCACCTCGACCCTGAGCGTACCGTGGTTGACACAATCGCTGACGGCAACGACTGGATCACCATTGGAGGGCAGCGCCGCCACGTCATGTCCTATCTGGCCGACTTCCTGTTCTCCCCCAACCGTGCCCGTTCTCCGGTCATGTCGCTGTCCGGTGGCGAGCAGAGCCGCCTGCTGTTGGCTAAGCTGTTCACCCGCCCTGCCAACCTGCTGGTCCTCGACGAACCCACCAACGATCTGGATCTGGAAACCCTTGAACTGCTGGAACAACTATTGGTCGATTTCGACGGCACCCTGCTGTTGGTGAGCCATGACCGCACCTTCCTGGACAACGTGGTCACTTCCACTCTGGTGTTCGAGGATGACGGTAAAGTTTCCGAATACGTCGGTGGCTACGAAGACTGGCTGCGCCAGCGGCCGGTTCCGGCCGACGATCCGGGGCCCAAGGCCAAAGCCAAAGCGCCACCACCCAAACCCAGGCGCGTCAGAACCAAACTCAGTTACAAGGAACAACGGGAACTGGAAGCCCTGCCCGGAGAAATCGAAATCCTGGAAGCCCGTCAGGCCGCACTCAACGAGCAGATTGCCCAACCAGACTTCTACCGCGGCGACCGGGCAGAAATCGACCGTGTCCTGGCAGAACTCAAATCTCTGGAGCGGAACCTGGAAAAGCAATACGCCCGCTGGGACGAGTTGGAGGCGTTGCGCGAGTCGCTGGAAGCTTGAAGGAGGCAACAAGAGCGGATTCAAGAAGTCAGCCTCACTGCAGGAGGGAGAACCTGAATTTCAGGAGACTGACTCGAGATATCGCAAACAGGCTTCGTACTTTTCCGGGTAGTCCCTGCGCACCCGCCTTTCGAGACGTTCCGCCAGCACCCGGTTGCGCTTGGCTGCGCCAATCAAGTGGGTATATCCCGCCTGGCGCGAGCACTCGGGATCATACGCTTGCTCCGCGCCGGGGAACAGGTATTGCATCTGCAATCGACTGGAAAACCGGTTTTTTACCTGGCGGTGAAACTCGATACAGGCCATGATCGAATATTGTTCGACGAACAGGTTATCCGCCATGTTGCCGCCCAGACTGGACCAGCCGTCCTGGTTGTCGGGATGCTCAACGCTCTTGATGCCCAGATCGGCATAATGTCGGATGAATTCGACGTGGCTCCCTCCGAAAATCCCGCAACAGGCGGCCTGATTGCACTGCCGGTCAACCGACCACTGCCATTCCTCCGGCACCCACCCTCCCACGGCGTTCAAAGCATCGAC
>JALVSV010000028.1 GCA_027024125.1 Methylothermaceae bacterium
TTCTGGGCCTGCAGTAACTGGCGTTCAGCCTCCAGCCGTTGCCGCATCTCCTGTTGCAGGCGCCGGTTGGCCTGTTGCAGGCGGGCCCAGGCGAGGAGGAGCTGAATAAAAAAGGCCACGGCGGCCAGAAAGAGCGCAAGGCGAAACGTATCGGACCGCTGTTGTAGGCGGTTCAGGGTGGCCTGGTGGATTGCAGCCAAGCGGTTGACCCCACTTTCCAGTGGCGTGCCGAGCAGCTCGGCCAGCAATCTCTCCCGCTGTGGCAAGCGGTCGAGCAACAGGCGGGTATGGCTTTGCAAAGGGGCCAGTTCTCCCCTGGCAACAGGAAAGCGGGTCAGCAATTGTTCGATGTGCTGGCGGTGCCGGAGCGAGGGCTGGCGTACGAACCGCAGCATTGATGCTCCCAGTTCCGCCAGCTGAGGATATCTGTTGCTTAAGGGTTCCTGGAGGTACAGGAAATAATCCAGAGAATTCCGAACCAAGGCGTGGCTCGATTTGAACCTTTCCAGCCATACTGACTTTTGTCGAGCCAGCCGGGTCAAGGTGACGATCTCGGCCCGGAGCGGACCGCTATGGGAAGCGAGCGTATCCAGGTCGGCTTCGATGGCGCTCATGGCAGCATTGACGCTGTCATAATGGAGCAGGTTCCCTGCGCGTAGCCGCAGCAGGTCACGGTTGAGCTCGGCATCGTGGAGACGCAGTGCTGTCAGGGCGCTGGAGAAGCGGGCAGCCCTGTCCACCTTGAGATCGGCATAGCGATATAGAGCGGTCAGGGCCGCCAGTACGATCGCCAGTACCAGGATCAGCCGCAACGGGGTCACTGTCTTTTCCCAATTGGCCTGCTGTGATAGCGGCCAGTGAGGCTGTTAAGGAAGGCGACGATGGCGTCGATTTCTCCTGCTTTCATGCGGATTCCGAGCTGATATTGAGCCATCAGTTCCACTGCTTTCTTCAGGGTCTTTACCCGGCCGTCGTGGAAATAGGGTGCTGTCACTGCGACGTTGCGCAGGCTGGGTACCCGGAAGACGTTTCGGTCTTCTTTCCGCCCTGTGACCGCGATACGTCCAGGGTCACCGCTACGGTATCGACCGAATACCCCCAGTTGCTGCAACAGGTTGCCGCCGACGTTGATTCCCTGATGGCAGGCACTGCATCCATGGGCCTTGAACAAGGCGTAGCCACGTTGCTGTTGCGGGGTCAGGGCGGCAGTGTCGCCGCGTAGGTAACGGTCAAGGGGTGCATCCGGGGTGATCAGGGTATTCTCGAAGGCCACCAGCGCAGCCACCACGGAGTCGGCGGTCAGTCCTCCAAACAAATTGTCGAAGACTTTCCGGTAGCCGGTATCGGCTTTGAGGCGTAACAGGGTTTTCTGCCAATCCACCTGCATGTCCCGTTGCAGTGCCGCCCTGGCCTGCTGCTCCAGGGAAGTGAGGTCACCGTACCAGTGGAGACGGTAGTTGAATGCAGCGTTGAACACAGTTGGGGTATTATGGGGATGGGAGCCGTTTTGAACCGTCGGTAGTGGAAGCCCATCATCGCCACCCTCATCGAGTCGGTGGCAAGTGGCACAACTGATTCTTCCGCTGCCGCTGAGACGGGGATCGTGAAACAGACGTTCTCCAAGTCGGGCCGCTTCAGACAGGGGCCTGGGGTCCGGCAATGGCAGGATCGGCTCGTTCCCCCAGGCAGAGATCACCAACCAGCCACCAAGAAACAGCAGCAGTCGTTTCATCTTCCTGAATCCGCGACTTCGATCCAGGAATGAAGCTATAACATCATGATCTTTCATGGGAGGTCTCAGAAATAATGGGAAGCCCAACCTTTACCCAGTAGGTGATTGATACAGCATTTTCTCCTGGAGCAGTCCGATCGTGAAATCGATGTCTTCTGTTCCAGCTCCTGGATCACGTTATTTAAACACGCAAGGGATTGATCGAAAATGTATTTGGTCTGATACGACAGGGGAGATATTCACGGCGTGATTCGAATATTGAAGTCATGGACTCAGGATACTATCCACAACTGGAAGCCTCCCAGCAACAGTGGCTGGAAGATACCCTTGGCCAGCCTGACGATCTCAAGGGACAGCTGGAGATTGCCGGGAGAAGGTACAGGCGACGGAACGGAAAGGGAAGTTGCCCGTATGGGCTATCCCCCTCTCGTTGGCACTGTCTCCCTGGATGAAAACGAATGGGTCTATTGGTCCGGCACGTATGTGCAAGTTCATTGTCAGCTTCAAAGATGGCGAGGTGGAGGATATCATTTCTCAATGATCCAGTAATGTACCCCCTCTAAAGATGTGCGGCCGCTTTGCGCTCTACAGTGATCCTTTGACCCTGGCCCGCCGCTTCCAGGCCGAGCCGCCATCTGACTATGGGCCCCATTTCAACATTGCCCCCACACAACCCATTCTGATGCTGCGGGAAAAGATGATGCAGCGGGAGTTCGTCTATGCCCGCTGGGGCCTGGTGCCGCACTGGGCCAAGGAGATCAAGAC
>JALVSV010000029.1 GCA_027024125.1 Methylothermaceae bacterium
TACATTTTTCAGCCGACGTTCAAGGAATCCGCCAATCTCGGCAGGACGATCATCTATACCAGTTATCTGCTCTGGATCGGCAAAGTCAGGGAGCTGTTCATGGCCGAGATCGGCCGCAAGCTGGTGAAACAGATATCCAGCGGCGAATGGGGGCTGGTCACCAACTGGGCGGATGTGAGGATCTTCTCCGAGGCGAGTGCCTATGACCGGCTGTTGGCCAGGTTCAGACTCGGCAAGCTGGATGGAGCGGTGATTCCGCTCCACTGCGAGTTCTACAAACTGACCGCCGAGGGTCCTGGGCCGTTGCTCGCCAGCGTGGATCAGGAGACGACCTGGGTCGAGGTGGTGGGGCATGGCCTGGTCAGGCCGGCGGAATTTCCGCCCTATTTCGCCGAATTCCTCCATCGTACCCAACAGGGTGCGGGGGGGCTGGACCTGCGCGCAGAAGGCGAGGATGAACTCTCCCCGGATGACGGCGCGGCGGTTGTCTACAGCGGAACAGGCCCTGCCGCCAGTCTGCCTTTCCTGCATGCGATGCGCCACAGCTGCACGCTGGAAGACGCCAATCTGGTCGGCAACGTCTACTACGCCAATTATTTCATCTGGCAGGGCCGTGTTCGCGACCAGTTCCTGTTCTCCCGGGCACCGGAATATTTCCGCGGTGTCGGCGACGAGGGCGAAATGATATGCACACACAGCCATCTGGACTATCTGAGGGATGCCATGCCATTCGATGAACTGTCTGTCTCGATGCACCTCAAGTCACTGTCCGACCAGGGTGCAGAATTCGTGTTCGAGTATCACAGGCTGCTGCCGGACGGCCAGAAGGAGAAACTGGCCGTCGGTTCACAACAGGCGGTCTGGGTGGTGAGGGATGCCGCCGGAAGATCCGTCGTGTCACGCCTGCCCGACAGGATCAAGGCGGCATTCGTCCATTGTATCCCCAGGATGTGAGGCGGACGGCGCCGCCCCGGTACGTGGACGTATCGGGGGTGCGCGCCGGCAGCCGTTGCGCCGTTTCCCGGGTCGAGGGTCAGAGCAGCCTGTTGTGTATCGCCTTTGCGATCGCCTGCTGGCGGTTGACCACACCCAGCTTCTCGTAGGTGTTGGACAGGTGGAACTTGACCGTGCGTTCGGAGATCGACAGGATCATCGCGATCTCCTGGGAGGTCTTTCCCTGGCTGGCCCAGTCGAGGACCTCGAGTTCACGGTCGGTCAGGGGGTTGTCGGCGGCGGGTGCGTGTATTTCCGTATAGACACGTTGTACGGCGGCGCAGGGATAGTGCAACAACGATGAAATGAGGCAGATGTTGTTGGCCAGCTCGGCGAGGCTGTCTCCGTGCGCAAGCGCGTAGAGTACGAACACACTGTCCCCGCCGGGCCGTGGCGGACAGGGGTAGACGAGTCCACCGCTGACACCGAAGCGGCGCACCCAAAGGGGAAACTGTTGATGCCGCTCGGACGACAGGGCATCGAGCAAGCGGTCGTTCCACACCAGCGGGTCATGGAGACGGAGCGCGTGTTCGACCACAGGATCGTAGCGGACCAGGTTGCGGTTGATGTAGTGGTCGAGCCATTCATTGTGGTCATCGAAGCGCAGGGCGTCCGTCACGAAAGGGCCCCGCTCCAGGTCCTGGTCGACGATCAGGATGTCGGCGAATTCGATGTCGAGGAAATCGACCAGCATCCCCATGATCGCTTCGATGTCGTCGAAGGTTTTTGCGTAGCAACTCTTTGCAATGATCTGTAGTGACTGCTCGAAAGAGTCATGCAGGTTTGCAGCAACCTGCTTCCTTGTTCTCAGACTGTCCATTTTCTTCTGTATGACCCCTGTGCTCCGCGGCCGTGCAGGCCCGGAGTGACTGCTCTACAACCGACCGGCGGGTCAATCGGGCTGTCCTGGCCGTGTCTGCCTTCCGGCACGTGCCAGGACGGATCGATTTCCAACGGCCGCCCCAAATCAGACCTTTCGCCCGGACCGCGCATCGGGCACCGTCGCCCCGGATGGCCCGGAAGGGCACGGGGACTTGATTCCGATGCGATGTCGCGGAACGTGCTGGTGGTATCCCCCTTCTCCCCTGCGGGTCGCCGGCCTGTGCGCGGCGGCCCAATGCCGACCCGGAGGCCCCCGACATGGCGCGGATAACGTGGTATCGCGGCCCCACCGGCGCCGCCTCCCCGTTTTCTCTTGTTTTCAACCGGTTGTCAGGGAACCAATGCCCCACGGGGCGGTCTCTGAACCAGGTTGTGCCATCCCCCACGACCTGCCGTATATATGCGGCAGGTCGTGGGGACAAGTATAGACAAACTAGTCTGTCCGGTCCATCGATCAGGGATCTTTTTTTCAAAGGACGCAAGGTTGGCCGTTCGGGAAAATTCCCCCATCTCCAGTAGCTTGGCGGGCAGCTCCCGGGGGTGTCGTCCGGGGTGGATCCCGGTCGCAACGGGGCGTCCGGCGATCGTCGGGGCGGCCGGGATCCACCCCGGACG
>JALVSV010000030.1 GCA_027024125.1 Methylothermaceae bacterium
CTGTACCCACCGCGGGGAGCGGAATTCAATCTGCCACTGCTGGCCACCCCACTTCGGGAAAAACTCCGTCCACCTCTACCCCCGCCCCTTCCCCGGGCATCGATTTCGGTGGCAAAAAAGAACATGGTAATGGCAGCAGCGATGAAAACACTTACCCTTGGATTAAAACTCATCGTCCTGTACCCTCTTGCTGACTGGAGACCTCGTCTTGGACTTCGCCTCGACAGGTTTTTTCTGGGGAATCACGAATGGAATCTGCTCCGCTCCCACCGGAGGCGTGAACGTGAAAATGGATTCCGCCAACTTGGGCTTCAGGTTCCAGTCGGCAAACTCTGCCCAGAACTGAGGCTCTCCCGGCTCATTGCGATAGGTCAGAAAAATCCGTTTGGGAAGATGGTCAGGGCCGATCCAGAACTGGTAGTCGACAATATCCGTACGGCCAGCGATGTGATGGGTGGCGGGGTCATCGAGCACATCGCGCTCAACGTAGACAAGCTCTTTGGTCAGTTTTTTCAGATCCTGCGGTAAAGTGCTGAGCAGCATCCATGCCAGGGGAACCCGGATGCCCAGATCATTGATCGCAAAACGGACCAGACTATCCAGTTCACCCACAAATTCAATGTTGGCATAGACATTCTCGCCCGGTTTGAAAAGGGACATGGTCTTGCCATCGAAAACCATCAGCACACTGTCACCATCACTTTGCAGCGCCTCTGTCCGCAACTGGCCGGGTCTATTGAGCAGAATCCGGCGCTGTTCCCTGAAGGCGATTTTCTGACCTGAATCCTGAAGAACATCGTATCCCATGTACAAAGTGACACTGATCCGGTCTGCGCCAGCCACCTTTTCCGCCATGGCCATGAGGCTTTCCATGGGTTCAGGCGGTTTGGTCTCAGCAGCCGGGACAGCAGTTTCAAGCAGTGAAGACGGCGGTTCGGTGGCACAACCTGTCAACAGGAATGCAAACACCCAGGGCAATGCGATTAAGATTTTCTTCATTGTCATAACACCTCTAGTGTTGATGGCCAAAACTTCGGCATCCAGTTTCCATTCACCCGAAGCAGAAATTCAATACCTGTCAGGCAATTAGCCTGATGACCTTTTTTCGACTTTACATTCACCTGGCGAATAACCCACGACACCCACGTCAGCACAGGCGCTGCAAGCATTTGCATAAGTCCTGCGGGAACCATCCCTGAACCTGGCACACACCGGTTTATAGTCCTGGGTACACACCTGGGGACGGACCTCAGGGCACAGGGTCATCCCCTGTTCCATCTTTGCTTCATTTAAGACGCAGCTGACACTGAGCAATGAGGCCGATAAAATCAAAAATTTATTAAACGAATTCTTTGGCACGATGGTCATCATTATCCGGGTTTAAGAAAGCTGTCAGGACAGGAAATTGGTTTTTCTCTGTGTTCTCTGCGTCTCTGCGGTGAGTTCTCTTGATCTTACACGGTAACGATCATGAAGGCCCCCGTTCTCACCCCAAGGCATGAAAGAACCGCCGAGGAAGCAGGGTGTTGGTTTGAGGGCGTACATGGCCTGGACGGCCATGTCCGAGCTTCCATGGACGGATTTACAGCGTTCCGAAAACCAATGCCCTGCTTCCTCCCACAATAATTCACGGTAACGTCCATGATGAGCCTGATCCCCCCTCGGGCGTCCCCAAGGAAACCAAAAACAAGTTCATCATACAAGGGTGCGTTCTACGCACCATGCATTGGTGCATGGAATGCACCCTACGGCCACTTCTTCTTCCAAAGCAAAGGCTATAATCAGATCACCGGATCTCTCACGTTCACCCCATATTAGCGCACCATGCCAACCATACAAAATGGTGAGTGCAGCTGCCATATGCATTGCATCCCTCATGCCTGCCGGAGATAATGCCTGTCAAATGTCCATCGATGCCATGGCGTTTTACCTCACGCCCTGTTCGCTATCAAAATCAGCAAGATAAATGTCAGGTCACTGCAGTACACAATGTCAGAGTTAGTCAGCCGTGCCATCCGCTTCGCCACCCAGGCACACGAACGCATCGATCATCGACGCAAATACAGCGGCCAACCCTATACGGATCACCTGAAACAGGTGGCGGAGATCGTCGGCACGGTCACCGACGACCAGGAGATGATCGCCGCTGCCTGGTTGCACGATGTGGTCGAGGATACCCCGGCAACCATCGATGACATCGAACGCGAGTTCGGTCTTTCCGTTGCCAGACTGGTTCACTCCCTGACTGACATCAGCAAACCCAGTGATGGCAACCGCGCCGAAAGAAAAGCCATCGATCGCGCCCACCTTGCCAATGCCTGCCACAGGGCCCAAACGATCAAACTGGCCGATCTGATCGACAACTGTCAGGACATCACCCATCACGATCCCCGTTTTGCAACCCTGTTTCTCAAGGAAATGGATGCGCTCCTCGAAGTGCTTGACAAGGCAGACCCCACCCTAATGCGCCGGGCGCGCAAAACCCTGTCAAAGTGTCGCTCCCGTCTCGATCAACTCGCTGCCCCGGAAACTCAGCCCGAACCAGTGGAAGAGACTGATCACAAATTGTGGAGCCATTTCAGGCATCAGTTCAACGGTATCTTCACCGCCAAAGACATTGCCGAACTGCTGGAGTTTTCCTTCGATGCGGATATGCCGGCATCTCAGGCTGGGGCAATTCTGCAGCGGAGGAATTTCGAGGTGGCCACCATCCGCTTGGAAGGCGAGATAAAGGGGTTCACCACACTCGATCATCTGGGCAATGCAGGCACCTGCGGCATGGCCATGCGCCCTTTTGCTCCAGACCAGGTGGTCACCAGCGAAGCAGGTTTTGCCGAGGTGATCCATGTCCTCACCCGCCACGACCATTGTTTCGTCTCCCAATACGGACAGGTCCTCGGGCTGATCACCCGGGGAGACGTCAACAAACCCTACATGCGCATGTGGCTGTTCGGAATCATCACCCTGACGGAGATGCGCCTCACCGAATTGATCAGGCAACATTATCATGATAAAGACTGGCAGGCGCTCCTGTCTCCGGCAAGGCTCGAGGCGGCGCGCAAACTTCAACAGGAACGGAGGCGGCTCGGTCAGCACCCCGATCTGACTGACTGCCTGCAGATGGCCGACAAGGGCCAGCTGATCATTCAAAATGACCTCCTCTTCACTTCCCTCGGCTTTCCTTCCAAAAGCTCGGCCCGGAAAGTTCTCAAACAGTTCCAGTCGTTGCGTAACAACCTGGCCCATGCCCAGGACATCTCAACCTATGACTGGGCCCAGATCGCCAGAATGGCCAACCGGATGCTGGAGTAGACACATGGCAACAACAACAATGTATCCACCAATCGTCAGGCTTCTGTTGATCGCTTTGGTATTCATGCCAGAGTTTACCGGCGCCGAACCCATCCGGGGCCTTCTCGTCTATGGCCACGAAACCCACACGCTGCAGCCCTGCGGAAGCGACAAGCCATTGTGGGTGGTGGCAAAGGGAGAAATGCACCGGCAGTTGCAACGACACTATCAGCGGCTGGCTTCGAAACCCTATGATCCTGTCTATGCGGAGCTGGAGGGCAAATTCAGGGGAACAGGAAAAGGCGAATTTTCCAAACCCTATGAAGGCAGCTTCGAAGTTGATGCTATTGTGACCGTTACCCGTCAGGACATCGAAGCCTGTCGCCAAGGTAACCCGCCCCTTTCCGCCATCAAGACCTATGTGTTCGAATGCGATGACGGCTCAAGTTATGTCATGCGCACCCGGCCTGATGAAGCCTGGATTTTCCTGCCCCAGGGGTCCCCGAGACTGTCCCCGGTGTCCACCAGCAGCGGAAAAAGGTACGCCGGTGAAGGCTTTGAAGTCCACATTCTGGGCGAGACAGCCCAGATCCTGGTGCCGGGTCAGGCTCCGAAACAGTGTCGCAACAACCGGCGCAAGGCCGTGTGGGAACGGGCCAAGCTCGATGGCGCCGACTTCCGCGCCGTGGGCAATGAACCAGGCTGGGATCTGGTGATCATGGATGACCGTATCGTACTCAACACCGATTACGGCGCCACCCGGATCGTAGTTCCTCTGCCACAACCTGTCACCGACCAGAAAAATCGCACCACTGTCTGGAAGGCCAGAGATCTGACCCTGGAAGTCATCGGCCGTCCCTGCAGTGACACCATGGCAGATGAAACGTATGAAAGCACCGTGACAGTCAGGCTGCCTGAGCAGACCCTGCATGGCTGCGGCATGGCGCTGCACTGATGTTTGCCGGCTCGACAACCAAAATCGGATCATGTCAGACAAACAGGACAACCGGAATACGCATCCATGAATGAGGCCCGCAAACGCACCTCCCGCACCAGCCTTTCCCAACGCATTCTCATCGGCCTGGTGTTGGGAGTACTGACCGGCCTGTTTCTCGGCGAATACGCTTCCCACCTGGCAATCGTCGGTCGTGCCTACATCGGACTATTGCAGATGTCCATACTCCCCTATATGGTGGTGTCACTGATGGGGGGCATCGGGGGCCTCGGTTACGACAAGGCCAAGAAACTTGCCATCACCGGTGGCATCGTCCTCATCGGTTCCTGGTTGCTGGCCTTCGTGGTCGTGTTCGTGATGCCACTGGCCTTCCCCGATGTCGAGGCAGGATCCTTCTTCAGTCCCAGCATGGTGGAGACACCCAAAGTCGACTTCATCGATCTTTATATCCCGGTCAATCCCTTCAGCTCACTGTCGCGCACCATCGTTCCAGCCTCGGCGGTCTTCAGTGTGATTTTCGGGATCGCCCTGATTGGTTCCAGAAACAAGAAACCGTTGCTCGACATCCTTTCGACGACACAGGACACGCTGACCCGGGTGGCGATGATGGTGATCCAGCTCAGTCCCATCGGAATCTTCGCCATCGCCGCCAATGCCGCTGGCACCCTGTCCATCGCCGACATCGGGCGCCTGCAGGTCTACATCATCACCTTCGTACTCGCCAGCCTGATCCTGACCTTCTGGATCCTGCCCGCAGTAACCGCCATTCTGACGCCTTTCAGCTACCGCACTATCCTGAAATCCGCAAGACCGGCACTCATCACCGGATTCGCCACCGGCAATCTGTTCATCGTGTTACCGATGCTCATCGAACAGGCAAAATCGCTGTTTGAATCACAAAAGCTGAGAACGGAAGATACCGATCATTATCTGACGGTACTGGTTCCTGCATCCTTCAACTTCCCCAATATCGGAAAACTCGTCACTCTGTTGTTCGTCCTGTTCGCCGGCTGGTTCGCCGGTCAGGAGATTTCCCTGGGTCAGTACCCCATGTTCTCCACCCTGGGACTGTTCACCTTGTTCGGTGGTGTGGACTTGGCACTGCCATTCCTGCTCGATCAGATGCGGATTCCCTCCGACCTATATCAGCTCTATGTGGTCACGGGAGTGATCAATGGCTGGTTTGCCACCCTATTGGCAGTGATGAATCTGTACACCTTCACCCTCATCGCCACCGCAGCGGCAACAGGCTCATTCAGTATTCAGTGGATGCGAATGATCCGCTTTGGCTCGATCAGCGTCATCGTGATGGCTATCGCCATAGTCGCCACTCGTACGGTTCTCTCTCATCTGATGAGCGGTGAAAACATGCAGCAGACCACCATTTTGCAATTGCGGATCGACGATCCTGTGGTAGCCACGGTCCACAAAAAAATTCCACCATATCCGCCGACGCAAACCGCGACCCTGTCCTCCATGGAACAAATCCTCGAGCGGGGAGTGCTCCGTATCGGTTACAACCCAGGCAATCTGCCGTTTTCGTATTTCAACGAAGCCGGTGAGCTGGTGGGCTATGACATTGCGATGTACCACCAACTGGCCCGGCAAATGGAGATAGAGCTCGAATTTATCCCCTGGAATTACCATACCCTGGTCGGACAACTGAGAAGCGGACAATTCGACTTGGCTGCCGGGGGACTGATCGTCAACCCAAAACGTCTGGCCAAGGTGGCTTACTCCAGACCCTACATGACCGTTACCCTGGCCATTGTCGTTCCCGACTATCAACGCAACGCCTTTCCAACCTGGGAGGATGTGAAAAACTCAGGATTGAAACTGGGGATTCCCGGGAAGACCCTATCCGAAGGCTTCGAGCGTACTCTGGAGGGTATAAAAATCGTCAAGCTTAAATCCTACCAGGAATTCTTCCAGGGTAAACGCAACGATCTGGATGGTGTCATCATCAGCGCCGAGGCGGGTTCTGCCTGGACCACCATCAAACCGGAATACGGGGTGGCGATTCCAGAACCCCATCTGTCCAGCCCCATCGCCATTGCAGCCGCATTTCACAACCTGAGGCTGCTGGAATTCATCGACGACTGGCTGGTGTTGGAGAAAACGCGGGGAAATCTGAACCGGCTCTACGACACCTGGATCCTGGGCAAGGGTGCGGAAAAGAAAACTCCTCGCTGGTCAATCATCCGCAACGTGCTCCATTGGGTGGATTGATCAGCTGCGCGCAATCGTTTCTTGATGGCTTCGATAGGGTGGCATAAGGTATCGTGAAAGCTTATAGATTCACCGCAGAGACGCAGAGTGAGCAGAGAGAAAACTCCGCGTTCTCTGCGCCTCTGTGGTGAGAAATCGATTCCAATCGATCATTTCTTGTCTGATTCGATCAGGATGACTTTTTCGATGATGATGGGCTTGATGGGCACGTCCCGCATGTTGTTGGGCAAAGTCCGAGTGGGCTGAGCGGCGATCTTATCCACCACCTCCATGCCATCGATCACCCGACCGAAGACCGTGTAACCCCAGCCCTGCCGATCCTTTCTGCGGAAGTTGAGAGGATCGTTGCCCTTGAGATTGATGAAAAACTGTGCTGTAGCTGAATGGGGATCGCTGGTACGGGCCATGGCAATGGTGCCGCGGTCATTTTTCAGGCCATTGTCCGCTTCATTGGGTATCGGAGCGCGGGTCTTCTTGCGCCGCATCTCCACAGTGTATCCTCCACCCTGGATCATGAAATCCGGGATGACACGATGAAAGATGGTACCGTCGTAAAAGCCATCCTTCGCATAGGAGACAAAATTCTCCACCGTCTTCGGCGCCTTGTCGGCGTCCACTTCCAGGGTGATGTCTCCCAGATTGGTCTTCATCAGCACTTTCACGTTTCCTCCTGCGATAGCGCCAGTGACAAGACCGAAAGTCAAGGTAATGGTCAAGACGGTCGATCGAATCATTCTTTGCATACTCCCTCCCTTTTAGTTGAATGAGAATCTAAAAGGGGTCAGCTACCATTCAAAAAAAAATACACGAATGTTAGATCTGACCCCCGGCCCTCTTACGGCAACCTGTCTGCCATATGCCATTGCAGGGGAAAACGTTCTTGCAGCGATTCCATGTAACTCGGCAGTTTTTCGGCCAATAAGGCACGCCTCACCCGGTCTTTGATCGCCGTAAACCGTTTCTGCTCCCCCGGACGGCGGTCGACGATCATGAGCAGATGAAACCCTTTCGGTGTCTCGATGACTTCGCTGACTGTGTTGTCAGACAGGGAAGCAAGCGCCCTTTCAAGTTCCGGCATCCCCTCCCCCTCCTTCAGCCAACCCATGTCCCCGCCATGTTCACGTCCATAGGGGTCGATGCTGTATTCAGCGGCCAGTTTGAACAAGCTTTCAC
>JALVSV010000031.1 GCA_027024125.1 Methylothermaceae bacterium
CCTGAGCGACCAGACCGAATGGCTCGATGAACTGGACCGGCGCCACGACGTCTACAGTCATTTCGACCGTCTCTATATCAGCTACCGGATCGGCAAAGGAAAGCGTGACCCTTCCCTGTTCGACGATGTCGCCAAAGATCTGGACCTGCCTCCCCAATCCATCCTCTTCGTCGACGACAGCCCGGGCAATATAGAAAGGGCCCTGCAGTGTGGCTGGCAGGCAATCGTGTTCACTGATGAAAATGGACTGAGAAAGCAGCTCCGGGCATTGGGTCTGCTGCCCTCCCAGTGATATCCTTTTGACTGATCCATCATTCTGGATTTCCCTATGCATCCCACATTTGACATCACTGACCCGGATCTGGCTGGCCCAGGCGAGCGCCGGATCCAATGGGCGGCCGCGGAAATGCCGGTGCTGAACATGATCCGCACACGCTTCGAAAAGACCAGGCCATTGCAGGGGCTCCGGGTAGGCGGCTGCCTCCATATCACGACCGAAACCGCCAACCTGGCCCGTACCCTCCAGGCAGGAGGCGCAGAAGTGGCGCTTTGTGCCAGCAACCCCCTGAGTACCCAGGACGATGTCGCTGCGGCGTTGGTCCGTGATGACGGCATCTCGGTCTTTGCCCGCCGCGGTGAAGATTCGGACACCTATTATGCCCACATCCGGGCGGTGCTGGATACTGATCCGCAGATCACCCTGGACGATGGCGCGGACCTTGTCACCACCCTGCACCGGGAAAGAACCGAGCAAATTCCACAGGTTCTTGGAGGTACCGAGGAAACCACCACCGGGGTGATACGATTACGTGCCATGGCCAAGGATGGGGCATTGGGTTATCCCATCATTGCCGTCAATGACGCCATGACCAAACACCTGTTCGACAATCGTTATGGTACCGGTCAAAGCGCCTTGGATGGGATCATCCGGGCCACCAATATCCTCTTGGCGGGAAAACACTTCGTGGTTTGCGGCTATGGCTGGTGTGGCCGGGGGATCGCCATGCGAGCCAAGGGCCATGGTGCACGGGTGATCATCACCGAGGTCCAACCCTTGAGAGCACTTGAAGCTGCCATGGATGGTTTCCAAGTGATGCCTTTACTCGATGCTGCCAGGATAGCCGATTTCATCGTGACCGCCACTGGCGACAAACACGTCGTGGACGGCCCGCACTTCAAAGTGATGAAGGATGGCTGTGTGCTCGCCAACTCAGGCCACTTCAACGTGGAGATCAATATCGAGGCACTGGAAGCACTGGCTCAGGCCAAAGACCATCCCCGGACACATGTGCGGGAGTATCGACTTGCCGACGGACGCCGCCTGCGCCTGTTGGCCGAAGGGCGGTTGGTCAACCTGGCCGCAGCCGAAGGGCACCCGGCGGCAGTGATGGACATGAGCTTCGCCAATCAGGCGTTGACGGTGGAGCATCTGTGGCAACAGGGGAGGAAACTGGAACCAGAGGTGTATACTGTTCCTCAACCGATCGACGAACAGGTGGCCAAACTCAAACTGGAAGCGATGGGCATCGGCATCGATACCCTGACCCAGGAACAACAGGCTTATCTGGCTTCATGGCAGGAGGGTACCTGAGTATGCGAAACCAATTCTCAATCTTTCACTTCCTGCTGTTCTTCTTTCTTCTGGTCTTCCTGCTGACCTTCATCCAGCTGCAACTGATCACCCTGTCGTTCGAGAAACTGGGCCTGTCGCCCCAGGCCACCATGATGCTGCTGCTAGGGTCGCTGCTGGGCAGCTGGATCAATATTCCGCTTTTCGCCATCGAAGCCTCCCCACCTCCTGAAGTCATCGAAACCCCTTTCGGCCTGTTGAAGCCTCCGGTCATACCCTTCACCGGCAAGACCATCATCGCCGTGAATGTGGGCGGTTGCCTGATCCCGCTTGTCTTTTCGGCCTATCTGGTCAACCGCCTGGATCTGCCTTTACCGCCCCTGCTGCTCGGCATCGCGATAGTGGCAGGTATTGGTTATTTTTTCAGCCGCCCGATTCCCGGGCTTGGCATCGGCATGCCTATCCTGGTGGCACCCCTGACCGCAGCCATCGTGGCGATCGTTCTGGGGGAAGAGTACCGGGCTCCCTTTGCCTATATATGTGGCACCCTGGGGGTATTGATCGGAGCGGACCTGCTCCATATGAACGACATCCGCCGTATGGGCACACCCATCGCATCCATTGGCGGCGCCGGCACCTTCGATGGGATCTTCATCACTGGTGTCATTGCGGTTTTACTGGCCTGACCCTTTACCCCTTGATGCAGACCAGAGGCCGTAGCCGCGCAACCAGTCTGGCCAGTCCCGCCCGGTCCGCTGCCTGAACCACCGCATCCACGTCCTTGTAGGCACCTGGCGCCTCCTCCGCCACCCCACGATAAGAAGGGCTGCGCACGATGACGCCCTGCCTTTCGAGATCGGTGATGATACGCTGCCCTTGCCAGGTCCTGTGGGCCTGCCGTCGACTCAGTCTGCGGCCGGCGCCGTGGCAGGCTGAGGACAGTGACTTCTTCTCTCCTTCTGCGGTACCGACCAGGATATAGGAAGCCGTACCCATGGAACCACCGATAATCACCGGCTGCCCCACCTTTCTGAAAACCTCGGGAATGGCTGGATGGCCGGGACCGAAGGCCCGGGTCGCCCCTTTGCGATGTACGAACACTTCCCGCCGCTGACCTTCGATCTGATGAATCTCCTGTTTGCAGGTATTGTGCGAGACGTCGTAAATCAAGCGAAGATCAGCCTCGGGGAAAAAGTGCGAGAACACCTGACGCACCAGATGGGTGATGATCTCACGGTTGGCCAAGGCACAGTTGATCCCGGCCCGCATCGCCCCCAGATAGCTTTTACCCACGGGAGAGTCCAGTGGCGCGCAGGCGAGCTCCCGATCCGGAAGGTCGATCCCTGCCTCTTTGGCGGCCTTTTGCATCTTCTTCAAAAACTCGGTACCGATCTGATGCCCCAACCCCCGCGATCCGCAGTGGATGGTCACCACGATATCACCTTGATGCAACCCGAAGACCCCGGCCACCTCCAAATCGTAGATCTGCTCGACTTCTTGGATTTCCAGATAATGATTGCCTGACCCCAGCGTGCCCATTTCCCGCCGCTGACGTTCACGGGCTTTCTTCGATACCTGGCTCGGGTCGGCGCCCGCCATACGGCCGTTTTCCTCGATCCTCTCCAGATCCTCCTGTCGCCCCCAGCCCCGTTCCACTGCCCATTGAGCACCGCCACTCAGCATTGCCACCATCTCCTTGTCATCGAGGCGTATCTGACCCTGGCTACCCACACCCACTGGAACTGCACTGATCAATGCCTCGGCCAGTGTCTTCCGGATCGGTTCGATGTGCTCACGGCGAAGGCCTGTCTCGAGCGTCCGCACCCCACAAGAGATATCGAATCCCACGCCACCAGCGGAGATGACCCCACCCAATTTGGGATCGAAAGCCGCGACTCCGCCGATGGGGAAACCATAACCCCAATGGGCATCAGGCATCACGTAACAGGCCCCCACGATTCCCGGCAGGGTAGTCACGTTGGCGGCCTGCTCCGCCACCTTGTCGTCCATCTCATCGATCAGGGCCTCGTCGGCGAAAATCAATACGGGTACCCGCATCTTCCCCTTGGGCGGAATACGCCAAAGGGTATCGTCGACCTGCTCAAGTTGACTCTTGTCCACTTCTCTACCCTCACACGTCGAGTACGCACTGTGCCAACCACTCCCCCGGCCTTATTTCAGACACCTCCAGTTCGGTATAGGTCGCCCCCTTAACCTCGACCGCAGGCTGATGTCTTTCCCTGTCAACAGGTTCACCCCATAACACTGCATGAAGTTTTTGCGCTTCGATCCGTACTTCGAAACGGCTGTACAGCATTTTTCTCACTGCCATCTCATAGACAATGGCGTTGAGGAAGTCCACAAAAAGCAGTTCCAAGTCTCCATCATCGTCGCGATCCAAATCGAATTCAACTTTTTCCCTTGGCACCACGCTGGAAGGATCTGTCACCACCGCAGTCAAGGCCAGTGCAGCCTGGGCAAAGGCTTCGGCAGGCGTCGCACCGAAACCCCGCACACCGATATCGGCCTTATGCTCGAAATGCTCCCATCTTCCACGACTCATGCGCCCACCCCTGTTATGATTGTCAAGATAGAATTCCCAGGCAGGTTCGATTCATCCAAGGGCAATCACCAAGCCTGTCATCATCCACAATCCTTGTTGTTCGAACAGCGATAACCATATTGGAATTGAATGCTGGAAATCAAGCTGTTGCTCCTGCTTATGGTGGCCAATGGCGCCCCGGTCGTTGCATGGGACATCTTCAAGGAACGCTATGACTGGCCTGTGGATTGGGGGATCACTTTGTCAGACGGGAGCCCCCTGTTTGGCCCTGCCAAAACCTGGCGCGGCGCTACGGCATCCGTGCTCATAACCCCACTTGTCGCAATGTCGATGAGTCTGACTTGGAAGACTGGTTTCATCATAGCTGCCATGGCAATGGCAGGGGACCTCCTTTCCAGTTTTTGCAAGAGACGCCTGGGTATCCAGGCAAGCGGCCAGGCCCTGGGTCTGGATCAGATTCCAGAGAGTCTTCTACCTCTTTTGGTCATAAAAAAAAGCTGCGGACTGGCATGGGATTCCATCGTTCTCGTCACAGCACTGTTTTTCATTCTAGAGATTTCGCTGTCGCCTGTTCTCTATCGATTGGGGATCAGAAAAAGGCCATATTAAAGTTCCAATACAATCCTGAACGAGGCACCACTAAATTCAATTTTGGTGATTCACGAGTCATTGAATTCTTTACTAAGCTGTGCATAAAGCTTGTTGGTTATGATTTCATTGTCAAGCAATTCCTTGAGCTTTTCATTCTGAACAGTCTTGAACAACGCCTTGGCGGATCGTTCGTTCAATTCATCCAGTAATGCCTGGTTGGATCTGAGCTCACGCTGCATATCCTGCTCTGCCTTGCGTTTTAAATCCGTATAGATCGCTATGACACTCTCAAGTGCCATCGGATCGTCGAAAATTTCTATCAATGGGGTTTCTTTCAAATGATAGAGTTCATCAAGCACCTTGGATATCAGCTTGTGCTGAGTTCGGTAATAAAGATAAAGCTCTTGTTTTTTTTCTTTATTGAAAGGAACATAAAAAACATAATGAATGAAATTCATCAGGCTGTCATACCAGGATACGAGATACCTGTTGATCGACTCGATCTTTGGCTTGTCTTTTTCGACCTTTTCCGTCTGAATTTCAAGAATATCCAGGTTACGGGTGAAAACACTCTCAGTAATTTCCTGTCGCCGGAACATTTTTATTAATTCTTTCTTTTGCAGGCTCAGGGTATATATCCTCAAGATATTTTCCACTACATGGGTCGAGTCAAGTGACTTTTTATGGCATTGTCGAGTGATCTGTTGATGCAACCGCTGGTACTCGGACTTGAATTTTTCGTACTGCGCTCGACTTATCTCATGATGACTGAACAGCTCTTCAATTTTATTAGTAATTTCATGATAGATGATTGCCTTGCTCTTATAGTAACTCAGTTCTTCATGGGGAAGTAGCGCATCTATTTTTAATACTCTTACCATTTTCTCTATCGTTGGCGCCTGGAAAAACAATGAGAAATAGATACTCCCTATGGTGATGGCCATAACGAATTCCTTGATAGAAAAATCATATGGCCAATTGGGCAAACTCAGGTCATCAGGAATCAGCATCACCATGATGACTGCCAGGGAACCTCGCAGACTTCCCCACGACATCAAATGTTGCCAGACAAGGGGAATGTTCTCTTCTGTCTTGATATTATTGGCGATCCCGATCGATGCATAAATGGATACAGCTCTAGCGACCACAACCACCAGAATTATCGCCAGAATGGGTAATATAGGGATATCAAAGCCAATGAAAAGGCTGATGAATAACGACCCCATTAGAATAAATACCAGGGAGTTTGCCAGAAACGCAAAATACCCCCAAAACTTCTCCATATACTGCTCAACCTCTGCAGACATCTTCAACTTGCCATAATTACCCAGAACCAGGGAAGAGAATAAGGTCGCGATAATGGATGATACATGAATGTTATACCCCCCTATTACCAGGTCTTCAGAAATGAGTTCGGCCAGAATGAATGTAAAATGTGCGACGAGCAGGGTCAATGTAATCTCCAGGTGCTCGTGGCCTTTGACCCACTCGATCATTTTGGAGAAAGCGAACCCCATCAGCAGCCCAAATACGATACCTCCGAGTATCATGATGCTAAATTCAATGACACCCTGCAAAATAGTCGGAAATCCATGGTAACCATGCACCATGATATCCAAAAACACCAGAAACATGGCGAAAGCCGTACCGTCATTGAATAGACTCTCCCCTTCAAAAAGCAAGGTAAGTCGATGCGGAACGCCGCATTCCTTAAACAACGCCAGAACGGCAACCGGGTCTGTCGCTGAAATGATCGCCCCAAACAGCAAAGTAACGATCAAAGGTATGTCAAACCCCAATAATTGAAATACCCAATGCCCAGCAAACCCAATGACAAAAGTAGATATCAGCAAACCTGTAATTGCCAGCATACTGATGGCATATTTATTTTCCTTCAGATTTCTCACCTTCATGTTATATCCGGATTCAAATATCAAAACCGGAAGGAAAACAAAAAACAGTAACTCAGGCGACAATTGAAAGCTAGTGATAAAAGATAATACATCGATACTGGAAAGGGGGACAAGCAGGGAACCGGCGAGCACCAATAATACGGTATAAGGAATCCGCGTCTTCAGGGAAAGAACATTGACCCCCAAAGATATCAGCATAAGGGTAAAAATCGATAAATAAACGTCAATTGTCATTTCTATCCCCTGTGGATTCGAGTCTCGAGTGTTCCCCTTGGAGAACACACGGGATGAGCCGCCAAACACAATTTATACCAAGGTGTACTAAATTGCAGCCCTAAGCGGATGGAATCGGGGGGAGGACTGAAGTGCAGATGCAGGTCGCGGAAGGCGGTCTGCTTGGAAAAACGCCGTCGAAACATCCCTTCAGATTCCACGCCACAGGGTCCTTCGCGGCTGGCCACCTACCTGTTCGATCAATCCTTTGCAAGATTAAACGACGCAGTCCTGGAACATTGATACCGTGAAAGTATATAGATTCACCGCAGAGGTGCAGAGAACGCGGCGTTTGCTCTCTGCGCATTCTGCGCCTCTGCGGTGAGAAATCGATTCCAATAGACCTGTGTCTATCATGTTCCGGGGTGTTGGTTGGTCCACCATGAGCGTAACCGTGAAATAGTGTGGGAGGAAGCAGGGCATTGGTTTTCGGAACGCTGTCAATCCGTCCATGGAAGCTCGGACATGGCCGTCCAGGCCATGTACGCCCTCAAACCAACACCCTGCTTCCTCGGCGGTTCTTTCATACCTTGGGGTGAAACGGGGTCTTCATGATCGTTACCTTGATGGTAGAAGACGGCCGTTAATCCGCCTTCCGCCGCAACTCATGCAATGTCACTTCCGGAGGACAGTTAAGGCGTAAATCGACCACACTCACGCCACATCCCCGTGAGGTATATCCCTGCAGCCCTGCATAAGACCACGGACCAGCACAAAG
>JALVSV010000032.1:0-3660 GCA_027024125.1 Methylothermaceae bacterium
ACGTCCGGCCAGGAAAAGGTTGGAAGCCTCGGACAAGCTTTTGGCGGCCAAGGCCAGGCGTAGGAAGAAAGCCAAGGGAGTGGCACCACAGGCCGTCCAGCCCCAGGTCCGCGAAGTGGCGATTCCAGAAACCATCACCGTTTCTGAGTTGGCGCAACGAATGGCTGTCAAGGCCACCGAAGTCATCAAGCAATTGATGCAGTTGGGACAGATGGTCACGATCAACCAGGTGCTCGACCAGGAGACTGCAGCCATCGTAGTCGAGGAAATGGGACACAAACCCAAGTTGCAGAGTGCGGACGATCTGGAGCAGGCGCTTCTGGTGGAGGCAACAAAGCCCCTGACCGATGAAAAACCAAGACCGCCAGTGGTGACGGTGATGGGTCATGTAGATCATGGAAAGACCTCTCTGCTTGATTACATCCGCCGTACCAAGGTGGCAGCCCGGGAAGCTGGTGGAATCACCCAGCATATCGGTGCCTATCGGGTCAAGACCGATCAAGGAACCGTCACCTTCCTGGATACTCCTGGCCATGCCGCGTTCACGGCCATGCGGGCCCGTGGCGCCCAGGCGACCGATATCGTGATCCTGGTCGTAGCGGCCGATGATGGCGTCATGCCCCAGACCAAGGAAGCGATCGAGCACGCCCGGGCAGCCAATGTGCCCATGGTGGTGGCGATCAACAAGATCGACAAACCTGAAGCCGATCCGGATCGGGTGAAAACCGAATTGGCGGCTTTGGAAGTGGTACCGGAAGAATGGGGGGGTGACACTCAGTTCGTTCCCGTTTCTGCCAAGACCGGTCAGGGAATCGATGAGCTTCTGGAGGCGATTCTGCTCCAGTCGGAACTGCTGGAACTGAAAGCGCCCACCAAGGGTAGCGCCCGAGGCGTGGTGCTGGAATCCCGGCTCGACCGTGGCCGCGGCCCCGTGGCGGACATCCTGGTTCAGGCAGGGACATTGAAACGTGGGGATGCGGTGCTGTGCGGCGAGCAATATGGTCGTATTCGGGCGATGTTCGACGAAAACGGTCGCCAGATCAAGGAGGCAGGTCCCTCCACCCCAGTGGAGATCCTCGGGCTTTCCGGGGTCCCCAACGCAGGCGATGATCTGATTGCGGTCAAGGACGAGAAGATCGCCAAACAGATCGCCGATTTGCGGGCCGAGAAATCCCGCTCCAAAAAGTTGGCGGCGCAACAGGCCGCCAAGCTGGACGAAGTGTTTTCACGCATGGAAGAAGGCGAAGTGGTGGATCTCAACATCATCATCAAAGCCGATGTCCAGGGAAGTCTGGAAGCTCTTCGCGATTCCCTGACCAAGCTCTCTACCGACAAGGTGCGTGTCAGCGTCATTTCAGGGGGGGTCGGTGGTATCAACGAAGGGGATGTCAATCTGGCGACGGCCTCCAATGCCATCATTGTAGGCTTCAACGTACGTGCCGATGCCGGAGCGCGCAAACTGGCCGAAGAGAAGGGTGTGGAACTGCGCTATTACAGCGTGATCTACGACGTCATCGACGATGTCAAGAAATCCATCAAGGGTATGTTGGCACCAGAGATGAAGGAACGCATCGTTGGGATTGCTGAAGTACGTCAAGTGTTCCGACATCCCAAATTCGGCCAGATCGCCGGCTGTATGGTCAAGGAAGGTATGGTAAGACGCAACCTGCCGATCCGGGTGCTCCGCGACAACGTCGTGATCTTCGAAGGCCAACTGGAATCGCTGCGACGCTTCAAGGAGGATGTGGCTGAGGTCAAGGCTGGTATGGAATGCGGCATCGGGGTGAAGAATTACAACGATGTCCGCGAAGGCGATCAGATCGAGGTGTTTGAGCGGGTCGAGGTGGAGGCCGAAGACTGACATGGCCAGGGAATATGACCGGGCTCAACGGGTGGCCTCCCAATTACAGCGGGAGCTGGCGGAACTGATCCGCAGTGAACTGAAAGACCCTCGTGTGGATTGGGTCACTGTCGACGATGTGGAGGTCAGCCGGGATATCTCTGTGGCCAAGGTTTATGTGAGCACCTTGGATCCGGAGCAGGTCGGGATTGCAGTCGAGGCATTGACTGCCGCGTCACCGTTTCTTCGCCGGGAGCTCGGAAAACGCCTGCATATGCGCAGTATCCCCCAGTTGCGCTTTTTCAAGGATACGGCCATTGAACGTGGAATACGGATGACCCAGTTGTTGGAGCAGATTGCCAAGGAGCGAGAAGATAAGGATGACTAGACCCAGAAGGCGGCGGGGGGATCCCATCGACGGGATCCTGTTGCTGGACAAGCATCCCGCTATCACGTCCAACCAGGCCCTGCAACAGGCCAAGAGACTGCTGGTGGCACGCAAGGCTGGCCATACGGGCAGTCTGGATCCCATTGCCACGGGTTTGCTGCCTCTTTGCTTTGGTGAGGCCACCAAGATTTCTCCCTTTCTTCTGGGAGGGGACAAGCGTTACCTGGTCACCATCCGTTTGGGGGTGGCGACCGCCACTGGAGATGCCGAGGGTGAGATCACCGAGCGCGTGACTGTGCCAGCCCTGGGTCACCAAAAGATCGAATCGGTTCTGGTTCGTTTCATGGGGGATATTGAGCAGATACCACCCATGTTTTCGGCACTGAAACAAGGAGGGCGTCGACTCTATGATCTCGCCCGCCAGGGGATCGAGGTGGAACGGGCACCACGGCGCGTTACGATCCATGAGTTGAAGTTGCTCGATTACGGAGCGGATTTCCTCAAGCTCGAAGTGTTTTGCTCCAAGGGGACGTTCATTCGTACCTTGGCCGAGGATATTGCCAAGGCATTGGAGACTGTAGGTCATGTCGAGGAACTGCGTCGCACCCAGGTTGGCGTTTACGATGTCAGCAATGCAGTGACACTGGACCAGCTGGAAGCGATGACCTTGGAGGAACGAAGGGATTTGCTGTTGCCGATTGACAGTGCAGTGGCCGGGTGGCCACGGGTACAGCTTGGCGATGACATGGCTTTTTATCTGCTTAGGGGGCAGCCTGTGCTGATCCCCAAAGTTCAGGCGCAGGGATTCATGCGGCTGTATAATCGAGACGGATCTTTCATAGGTGTAGGTGAAGTACTCGATGATGGTCGGGTTGCGCCACGCCGTTTGTTCAAACCGTCCCAGTAGGACTTAGTGTTTACACCATCAGTATAGGAGAGAAGACGATGCCAATGACCGCGGAAGAGAAACGCCAGATTATGCAGGACTATCAGCGCTCGGAGGGGGATACCGGTTCCCCGGAGGTGCAGGTGGCTCTGTTGACGGCACGCATCAATCAGTTGATGCCACACTTCCAAACACACAAGAAAGACGTTCATTCCCGCCGTGGGTTGTTGCGTCTGGTCAATCAGCGGCGCAAGTTGTTGAGCTATTTGAAACGCAAGGATGTTGATCGTTATCGCACCTTGATCGAGCGTCTGGGACTACGGAAGTAATAAAGATTTATGAAAGCAATTCGTAAAGAATTTCAATACGGTGATCGCCAGGTCATCATGGAGACAGGTGAAATAGCGCGACAAGCCGATGGCGCGGTGTTAGTGGACATGGATGGAACCGTGGTCCTGGTGACCGCAGTCGGTAACAAGGAGGCGGCTCCGGGAACCGACTTCTTTCCTTTGACTGTCAATTATCAGGAAAAGGCGTATGCGGCAG
>JALVSV010000032.1:3670-7625 GCA_027024125.1 Methylothermaceae bacterium
ACTGATCGACCGGCCGATTCGCCCATTGTTTCCTGAAGGATTCCACAATGAGGTGCAGGTGATTGCCACGGTATTGTCTTCCAATCCTGAAGTGGATGGGGACATTCCTGCCATGATCGGAGCCTCCGCGGCTTTGGCTCTGTCCGGCATGCCATTCAACGGACCGATTGCCGCAGCCAGGGTGGGGTACAGGGATGGTCAGTATCTGCTCAATCCTGGTGCGACCGAACTGGAGCAATCCCAGTTGGATCTGGTGGTGGCCGGTACCGGCAATGCCGTGCTGATGGTGGAATCGGAGGCCAAAGAGCTTTCCGAGGAGGTCATGCTCGGTGCTGTATTATATGGTCATGAACAGATGCAGTCGGCCATCTCGGCGATCAAGGATCTGATGGAAATGGCCGGTGTGGAGCCTTGGGAATGGACGCCTCCCGAATCCGATCCGCAGCTCGATGCTCTGGTGGAATCCCACGCCAGGGATGCGCTCGAAGTGGCTTATCAAATCCAGGTGAAGAAGGAGCGCTCGCAGAAACTCAAGGAAGTTCGCAAGGCCGTGATCGAGTCTCTGACCGCCGATGAACAGCATGAACCGGCAGAGGTGAAGGAGGCACTGGAGAAACTGGAGAAGCGCCTGGTTCGCGGCAAGATCCTGAACGAGGGGGTGCGTATCGATGGTCGGGGTCTGGACGATATCCGCCCGATCACCATCCGTACCGGTGTGCTACCACGTACCCATGGTTCGGCTCTGTTCACCCGCGGGGAGACCCAGGCCATGGTGATTGCCACGCTTGGGACCGGCAGGGACGCCCAACTCATCGATGCCATCGAAGGGGAATATTTCGAGCGTTTCATGCTGCATTATAATTTTCCTCCTTTCTGCGTCGGCGAAGTGGGTTTCATGGGCTCGCCCAAGCGTCGTGAGATCGGCCATGGGAAGCTGGCCAAACGCGCCATCCAGGCTGTGATGCCGACCGAGGACGAGTTTCCTTATGTGATCCGTGTGGTTTCCGAGATCACCGAGTCCAATGGCTCCAGTTCCATGGCCAGCGTTTGTGGCACCAGCCTGGCTTTAATGGACGCCGGTGTGCCGGTCAAGGCACCTGTGGCGGGCATCGCCATGGGACTCATCAAGGAAGATGACAGTTATGCCGTGTTGTCTGACATCATGGGCGATGAGGATCATCTGGGTGACATGGACTTCAAGGTGGCTGGGACTCCTCAAGGCGTAACCGCATTGCAGATGGATATCAAGATCGAGGGGATCACCCCTGAGATCATGGGCAAGGCCTTGGACCAGGCCAATCGCGGGCGAATTCACATTCTCGACAAGATGAATGCCGAACTGCCCAGGCCCCGCTCTGAGATGTCCGATTACGCTCCCAGGATCACCACCTTCCGTATCGATCCCAATAAAATCCGGGATGTGATCGGCAAGGGGGGGGCCACGATCCGTAGTATCACCGAAGAGACCGGGGTCAGCATCGATATCAGTGACGATGGCGTGGTCAAGATCGCTTCTGTCGACAAGCAGGCAGGTCAGGATGCCCGCAATCGCATCGAGGAGATCGTCGCCGATGTCGAGGTGGGTAAGATCTACGAAGGCAAAGTGGTTCGCATCATGGACTTCGGTGCTTTCGTCAACATCCTCCCGGGTCGGGATGGTTTGCTGCACATTTCCCAGATCACCGAAGGAAGGCTGGAGAATGTGCGCGATGTGCTCAAAGAGGGCGATGTGGTGAGGGTCAAGGTGCTCGAAATTGACCGTCAGGGCAGGGTGCGTCTCAGCATGAAAGGAGTCGATCAGGCGAGAAGTTGATGTTCTGATGCCTTTGTGAAGGGGTGCAGGCTGGAAGCCCCCCTTTCGCGTCGTTATTTCAGACCGCATTGCAGTTTCCGCCCTTCCCAGACAAATGGGGTTGAGGAATCTGCGATTGCGGTCTTTGCTTGTGTTGTTGGTTGAATTCTTCCCTGGGAGAACGAGATGTTTTCATGCTGTTGTCATGCTCAGGCCGCTGGGGGGCTGTTTTCCCGCTTTGCCAAATATTACCGTCACCGTTACCGTTGGCTCGGTCTGGAACCTTCTCAACGCCAATTGGTTCAGGGCCTTTCAAAGGTGGGGTATCAAGGTGCCAGTCTACTCGAGATCGGGTGTGGTGTAGGGTATCTGCATCAGTGGCTCGTGAAGCATGGCGCGGCCAAGGCCGTGGGTGTGGATCTATCAGCCGGGATGTTACAAGAGGCCTGGGAGTTGGCGGCTGAACAAGGGCTCGATAGCAAGGTATCCTATCGACAGGGTGATTACACCGAGCTTGCCAGGGATCTGGCAAGTGCGGATATCGTCATCCTGGACAAGGTGATTTGTTGCTATCCCGATGTTGACACTTTATTGGCATCTGCCAGTGAAAATGCCAACCGGGTGATAGCGCTGACCTATCCCAGGATTCATCTGTTGACCCGTACGGGGATGGGATTGCTGAATCGACTGTTGGCCTTGAGTGGCAGCCATTTCCGTACCTATCTTCATCGTCCCGATCATGTGCAAAAACAGCTTTCATCCCTGGGCTGGGACAAAGCCTATGAAGCCAGCACTACCATGTGGTTGAGTCAGATCTACCTGGCAAGAAGCGCGCTGATAGACTGATTCGGCAAAGGGAGACAGTTCCCTCCTTGTGTTTTGCAGACAAGCACTCGATCCCATTTTGGATCGAATCTGACATCACATTGTGATGTGACCGCTTTATGAACAAGGCATGGATCGGTTATGATCCGATATCTGGCGTCAGGGTCTAGTTGGGTCCGGCCTTGGCCGAATTTAAACAGATTAGGTCCGGAGAAATGACGATGTAGCGATGGCCTTGAGACTCAAAAAAAGCCATTCGCCACCGAAATTGGGTCTGAAATTGATGTTGAATACAGAACACTGCCAGTGTGATCTTTATTGTTTCGCTGTATTGTCATTGTTGCTGATTGGACTGGCTGGTTGTACCACCACCTACAGTCCCAGGCAAAAGGACCAGGTCGGATTTTACAGCCGAATGGAGGTTCATCACCAGGGTAATATAGAGGTGAGTGCGGTGGCCCTTGGCCCCAAGGAAACAGAAGAATTCTTTGGGGTCGATATGATGGATAAGGGAATTCAACCGGTATGGTTGAGGATTCGCAACAATGCCCAGCGCCCTTACTGGTTGTTTCCCGTCTCGCTGGACGCCGAATATTACTCTCCCCATGAAGCTTCATGGATCAACCATTTCTCTTTTTCCAGCCAGGCCAACCGGGAGATGGACAGGTATTTCCGCAAGCATGAGGTGTTCAGGCATGTTTTGCCGGGGCACGCAGTTTCCGGATTCGTCTATACCCGCATCGATCAGGGTATGAAGGCCATCAAGGTGGATCTCAAGAGCATCGGTCATGATGAAAAGACCTTCCTGTTTGCCTTGCCGGTACCCGGCATGCAGCTCGATCGCGACGAGATTAATTTCGAACAGTTGTATTCTCCTGATGAGGTTTTGGAGATCCAGGATCTGGAGGCACTCAGGCAATGGATCGAACAGCTTCCGTGCTGCACTGTGGACGAGGAGGGAAACAACCAGGGAGACCCGCTCAATCTGGTGTTTATCGGTATGGAGCGTGATGTCATGGCGGCATTCGTGCAAAGGAAATGGCGCCCGACGGAAAAACTGACCCTGGCAACCGTTCGAAAGACCGTACTGGCCTTTCTGAGCGGGTCCAAATACCTCTATTCACCGGTATCTCCACTCTACCTGTTCAGCAGGAAGCAGGATTGGGCGATGCAGAAAGCCCGGGAGACCATCGATGAAAGGAATCACTTGCGCCTGTGGCTCGCGCCTGCCCGGTTTCAGGGTAAACCTATCTGGGTGGGCCAAATCAGTCGTGATATCGGTGTGCGCTTTACCGGTAAAATCAATCCACCGACCACGCACGTCATCGATCCTGAGGT
>JALVSV010000033.1 GCA_027024125.1 Methylothermaceae bacterium
GCAAGGGTTGCCGGGCCGCCCGTTCCTGTGCCAGGCGATCGATGGGACGGGCCTCGATGCCCCGGTGTTGGCGAACGTTGGCCACCTCCTCCAGCCACCGGTGCACCTCGACATTGGCAGTGGCGGCCTCCAGCTTCAACCCCGCCGCCCTCAGTCGGCTGGCCAAAGGCACATAGAAGCTCGAACGCAAATACCGGTTGAAGCGCTCCACCTTACCCTTGGTCCGGGCCCGGTAGGGCCGGCACAGTCGGGGAAGAAAACCGAAGTGCTTTGCCAGATCCCATAACCCTGGATGAAACCGGTGCTGACCTGTGCCATAGGCATCGCGCTGGATCACCACCGTTTTCATGTTGTCGTACAGGACCTCTCTGGGAACCCCGCCGAAAAACGCAAAAGCCTGCTCATGACAGTCTCTGAGCACCTCGAAACGTTCCGACACCACAAACGCCACAAAACTGACCCGGGAAAACCCCAAAGTGGCCACAAAGGCCGACAGCGGATCAGCGCCCCGGCGGAATACACACCAATCCACCTGCATCTTGTCCTGGCGCCGTCTCGAACCGGTTCTCAGGTTCCACCGCCGGTGGCGGATACAATGTGCGCACAAATTACGCACCAGCCGCTCACAACCATCGAAGCCTTGGGCCCGGATCTCCTGGTAAAGCACTGTCGCCGGCAACCGCTCCGGGCGGGCCGATGCCACCCGTCGCTGAATATAAGGCTTGAACGGATCCAACTTGCTCCCCCGGGGTTTCCGCGGCGAATACCCTGGCGCCTTCTCACAATCGCGCAAGGTACTTGCGCACGGTATTGCGGGATAGACCCGTGATCCGGCTGATTGCCCGGATCCCTTTCCCCTGTCTGGCTGACTGCCTGACAAAACTCGCAAAGGAGGCGGGAGCGTTGTAGGCTTTTCATCATTTGAGACCAATCAGACGATGGAGAGCCATGACCAACGCCCCCGCAAGGCTACACGATACGGTGATTGAATAGTTGACACAAGCCCCTTGGAAAGATGCCCGTCATCTCGATACCTTGGCCTGGATGGTTGTGGGGCTGTTGCTCAGTGGTACGATCCATATCAGCTGCTGGATTCACTATGTTCGCAGCCGTGCCCAACAGGCTCAGAGTGTGGAACGGCGTTTTCGGCGTTGGTTGGGTAATGAACGCATCGATGTCACTGGTCTGTTTGGGACGTTGGTGACAACGCTGCTGGCCAATTACGATCATAAGCGCCTGTGGGTAGTCTTGGATACCAGCGTCCTGTGGAATCGGTTCTGTGTGATCCAGGTGGCTTTAGTATTTCGTGGTCGTGCTTTGCCCCTGGCCTGGCAGGTGGTGGACAAGCGTAGTGCCAGTGTCTGCTTTGGGGAATATCGGCCAGTGTTGGAACAGGTAGCTGCCTGGCTTTCGGGGTGGGAAGTCGTATTGCTGGCGGACCGAGGCTTTCGCCATCTTCAGTTGGTGCGATGGCTCAAACGCCAACCCCATTGGCACGGACGGATTCGGATGAAGGCTAATGTCCCCATCTATCGGTGGACTGGCAAGCATTATAAACCGATGCGGTGTCGGGTTCGGGCCGGAGAAGTGGCCTTCTGGCATCGGGTCTATTTGTGGAATGTCTTCGAGGAAGCTGGTTGCCATCGGTTGGGAGAAAGGTGCCAAGGAACCCTGGATGATCCGGTGTGATGACTGGGCCGATGCCGAAGTCCTGGCCGATTATGGCCGCCGCTTTACCATCGAGGAAGGGTTCCTCGACTACAAGTCCAACGGTTTTGGCTGGGAGGATTCGAAACTGCGCGACACTTCGGCCTTGCAATGGTTGTGTTTCGTGATGGCCATAGCCACTTGGATCTTGATCTGCCAAGGCAGCGAAGTGGTCGATGCTGGCTTGCGCCGCAAGGTCGATCCCCATTGGCGAAGAGGTCTCAACTATGCCCGCATCGGTTGGAACTGGATTCATCATGCCCTCAGCAGGGGAGAAACCTTGATCCAACAACTGTTTCTACCCACGCTCGATGATCCGGCTCCTGTTCCAACGGCCAAGGATCGCACTCGATGGATGGATCCGTTGCCACAACGACTCCATTTTTGTATCCCCAACTCATACAATCTGTGGATATAAAACATGAAATCGAGTTTTGTCAGGCGGTCAGCACCGCCAAGTTACCCACTTGGCAGCGCCCAGAGGAGGCTGGCTAGATGATTATCATGTCTCACATTACAACATCAATAGGCCGTTATTTCAGGCGAGCCATATGGCATGATTATGGGGGACTTGCCCCTTGATTCCAGTCGAATGGATAATGCCCGGCACCCCATGCTTATCGGTTTCCCGGATACTGGATTCCCGCTTGTGCGGGAATGACATTCGAGGTAATTAATATGGAATATTTTCGCAGGAATGACGGTGGAGGAGATTTCAGCCGTTGCTGACAATGGCGAGGATGAAAGTATCCAACGGCGTAAAACCCTCCTCCGTTATCCCGGGCGAATTCCCGCAAAGCGGGGGGAACGCCTGGAATCCAGAACATGAACAGTCCAGCAGCAATTGTGTGGGGACGCTTTCCGGATACGTCGGTACTGGCGGCGAATCGTGATGGCAACATCCTCGATTTCCAGTGTCACTGACAGATAGACCATGTGTGCCATTAAAGTGTGGATTGTTGTCTCTTCTTCTGCTGTCTGAGCAGGGAATCTCAGCAGTTCCATGGGTGTGTCTTGCTCAAGATTCCTAAAACGGCTTTACCGTCGCCAGTATCACCATGGCAAATAAAGACAACACCGGAAGCTCATTGATCCAGCGGTAGAAAATATGATTGTGGGCATGGCGGTCGTGTTTGAAGTACAGCAGCTATTTCTGGCAAGCGAAGTGATAGTGCAGCACCGCTCGCGCGGTGCTGCACTATCGGCTCAGCTGTTGAGTACCGCTGCGCTTCACTCCACCGGCTTGAAAGCCGCCGCGCTACGCGCTCTAGCTATCAACCCGTTGGAACGGAAATACATCCTGAGCTTCGAATGCTGCGCATTCTCCGTCCAGAACAGATTCCGCTCAACAGCTGAGCCGGTAGATGCCAGCCCCGGCAACGGCAGGAGCTTGATGCGCAGCCAACCGGTTTCGCCATCTGCGATGAGAAATTGGGTGGGGACGAGTCGCACGCCGCCGAATGCCCGTGCTATCAATACTTTACGTGTTTAAATGGCGTGGCCCTGGCGTTCGCTGTGAACCTCGGAAAGCAAGCGCCGCCTGGCAAGGCGGCGCTGTCATGTTGACACAAGGAGTCAGATTCCTTTCTGAGCAGGAGTCAACTCTTTGAGCCAGCCTTCCACTTCCGGGTCCAGTTCGCCCGAGCCGGACAATTTCAGGGTTTCGGTGAGCCAGCCATGGAAAGGCAAGGGGAGTGGCAACACGCCCTGGCCTCCGTAACCGTTCAGTCCAGTAATCCGGGTATCTCCAGGGTCGGCCAGCAGGATTCTTCCAGCCACCTCCAAAGAGTCCATGTCCACGACGGTGAGGACATTGGAAAACTTGCTGGCCACGTAGGCATAGTATCCCCCACCTTTTTTGAAACCAAATTCCACCCCGTGGGCGCCGGGATCGCAGGGTAGCTGCCTGATCACTTTGTTGGTGGCGGTGTCGACGATGGAAATGGTCGCACTGAGCGTGTTGGCGGTAACCACATATTTGCCATCCGGGCTGACCGGAGTCTGGATTGGCAGGAGGCCATAGGCGGGACCCTGGGTCTTGCCGGAGACGGGATCGTAGTCGGCGGCTAAGTCGATGTCCTTCACCTTCTTTTTGCTTTTCAGGTCAATCACGCTCATGCTGCTCAGCATGGGCGGGGTGCCCAGCAGATTGGCGGCATAGGCATAATCGCCCTGTGGGCGGATGCCGATGGCGATGGGGATTACCGCTCCCGTGGGGATCTCGGTAGCTTTTTCGCTGCTAAGATCGACAACCGAGACGCTGCCGGCCAGGGCATTGGGCGTGACCATGTATTTGCCATCATCACTGATCCAATGGCCGTGGGGGCCTGTGTGCGGACCGGTGTTGATGGCTCCCAGCAGGTTGTGGTTGCGTCCTGGCGCCAGTTTGGCGACGCGATCCTCACCGTTAATGGCGACGTACAGCACGTCGGTTCCTGGGCGGGTAATGACGTGGGAAGGGGATTGGCCCACGGTGACCACGCTGTAGATATCGCCCGTCTTACGGTCGAAAGTGGTCAGCCGCTTGTCGAACCATTCGGTCTGGTAGATATATCGGTAAGCTTTGTCCGACCACATGTTGTGGGGGTGATTCAGGTTGGTTTTGATTCCCTTGACTTTTTTCTTGATCTTCCAGGTGGCCGCATCTAGCTGGGTGGCAGATCCAAACTTGGTCTTGCCGGCGATTTTCTCGAACTGGGTGTTGATCCACACTTCTCCAACACCCGGTGTGGCAGGCAGAGATACCTGGTTGGGAACCGATACGCTAAGGGCATTCAAGGAGATCTGGACCCCACCCAGGTTGAGCGGAATATCCGGCAGTTTCACTTCCCAAGTGGGTTTGGTGTAGTCGCGCCATAGCGCCGGGGTGGTGACCACAAAGAAGGTGCGCAGCAGTTTCTTGGCGATATCGCTGGTGGTGGGGACCTTAGCGCCGGTCACCAGCTGGATTTCACTGCCCAGATCGAGCCCAGGCGTGGCCGGATCATCGACAATCACCGCTCCGAACATATAAGGATGCACCTTGCAGGTGAAAACGTACAGGCCGGGTTTGTCGAATTTAACGGTGACACTGGCCGAGGAGGGTTTTTCCTGGTCCACCGGGAAATCCCTGGCGCCGGGTTGCCAAATCAGGCTGGTGATAGTGTGTTCACTGTTGGTATCGGTCATCTTGATGAGGACTGCCTCGCCAGGCTTGACCACGACTAGGGCATCGCCGTCATTGGGATCCTTGAACCAGGTGCCGGGTTCATCGGTCATCTCCAAAGTGGCCGAGGGCATCACCCCGGCAACACTGATGATGGCTTCGTCGCCGGCGCCTGCCTGGGATGTGGTGGCTGCCCTTTGTTTGAGCTTGACTGCTTCGGCCGGCAGCGAAAGACCGAGTCCAGCAGCCAGAGTAACAGCGGTGAACAAACATTTCAGTCTCATGATATTTCTCCTCCTAATGCAGTATTTCACTATTGAATAACGCGGAATTTGCCCATCATGCCGCTTTGCATGTGCTGGACCACGTGGCAGTGGTAGTGCCAGTCCCCTGTTCCCACGCCCTCGCCGGCCTTGACCACGAAGCTCTGGCGGTTGATCGGGCCGATATTGACGGTATCCACCACATGAGTCGTGCCCGGTTCGATCCAGCGGTGGCCGTGCAGGTGAAAGGTGTGGAAGGCGGTGCCCATGCCAATGACATGGAAGCGCACCAGTTCCCCTTGTCTGGCGCCGACCGTAGGGTTGGTCCATAGGGGAATCTCACGGTTGACGATATGATTGAGCTCCTGACCCCAGAAAGTGGTCTCGTGCATCCACAGAATGAACTCCCGTTTGATGTCTTTGAGATTGACCTGGGTCACCTTGCCGTCGATCAGGGCGGGAACCTTGCCGCTTTCGGGGTTGACGATCAGAGTGCCATACAGCCCCTGGTCCTCGGCTCCCACCTTGGGGTCGCCAAAGGCGTGGTCGTGATAAGGCCAGGTGCCTGCAGTCCCTGGGGCGGCGATCCATTCATAGGTATAGGGCTTGCCCGGGAAGGCCGCCTGGTCGGCGACGCCGTTGAGCGCCCGGGTGGTGCCATCGCTGTCGAACTTGTAGTGAACGCCGTGGACGTGAAGGCTCACTGGAAGCTGGGAATCGGTGATGCCGTGCTCCAGGGTCACCTTGGCTGTGTCGCCTTCGGTCATGACAATGGTGGGTCCTGGAATGGTGGGGCCGGGAGCATAGCGGCTGGTGATATCCTCGACCTTTCCCCCGCTATGCTCGATTTTATGGCTGACCATCTGGTAGGCCAGCTGGCCGGACGGCAGGCGGGCGGCCTTCAGGGTGATCAGATGGGTCTCGGCCCATGCTTGTTGGGACAGTCCAAGGACTAGTAGCAGGCCAAGCTGGTACAGAATGCGATTCATCATGAATTCTCCTCCTATTCATTGGCTAGTGCGAGGTGTATTTAAACGGTTATAATAACGCTTTGTCAATAAAAAACTTTATAAACTGTTTATTTGCAGTGGAACCCAGAATCCGTAAACTGATACGTGATCGTCTAAAGGTAAGGAGTGTGAGATGTTGGGTGGATTCAGTGAGCGGCAGCAGTGTCTTCTGGAATTACTGCTGAGGCATCAAGGCGGGATGACCATGGAAGCCCTGGCGTCGAGTTTGAAAGTGTCCAAGAGCGCCGTACACCAGCACCTCAACACTTTGGAGCGGGACGGTTATGTGATCCGCAAAGCTTTGCGGAAGACTGGCGGCCGTCCCAGCCAACTGTATGCCCTCACTGAGCGCGGCATTCATTTGTTCCCCAAACAATACGCTTGGTTTTCCCGTTTACTGCTGGAACAGTTGCTTGAACGTTTGGGAAGTGAAGAGGTAGAACAACTTCTCTACCAGCAAGGGCGGGCGACTGCCGCCGGATTGCTGCACCGCCTGGCAGGAAAGAGTGGGCGAGGGCGGCTTGAGGAAGTGGTGGCCATCATGCAAGAGTTTGGCTATGAGGCTGAACTCAGGGAAGGTGCGCAAGGCCCTGAGATCGTCGCTCACAACTGCATCTATCACGATTTGGCCAAAGAGCACAGTGAAGTGTGTACCTTGGATATGGGATTCCTGGATGGCTTGTTGGATAGGGTGTTTCAGCAGGAATGTATCGTCCAGGGTGGTTCTGCCTGCCGTTTTTGCCCTTTGGCTGTGAAGGGGGATGACAAAGGCAATGGTAATTGACCTGGCGTGGAGCGTACTTAGGCTTTGCGCATTTTGCTGGTGCAATTTTCGGGTCTGGAGCTTTCAGAAATCCACCTGGCCGCGCAACTGAAAGATGCGCGGGTGTTCGTTAAGCCCGTCGCGGTTGGGGCTGGCGTCGGCGAGGATATAATTGGCCATGAAGCGCAGATTGGGGAACAGGTACCAATTGAGCCCCACGGTTAAATTGCGTTCGCGGCCACCGCGCACGTCGCTGTCGCTCAGGTCCAAAGCGCTGTAGCGCATTCCCAATTCCCAGGCGCCCCAGCGGCGTCGGGGATTGATGCGGCCAAAGTTGCCGCTTTTGGGTCGATAGGGGCGGGTTTCTCCAGTCAGGAGCCAACTGCCATAGGCATACCAGCCGGAAAAGTTCAAGGTCTTCTGGCCGCGGCGCTTGACCCAGGTCTGAAAGTATTCTCCCTGCAGGGATAGCGGTCCGTAGCCAATTGCCCCTTCCAGCACGCCTTTGAAGGTGTCGTCCACCCGGGCAATGGTGCGGGTGTCCGCCAGGCGCTTGTTGGTGACATAAGACTCGGGCCGGCTGCGGAAGCGGACCCGGCGCTGGCTGTCGGGTTGGCGGTACTCCCCGGACAGCCCCAGGTGGAGGAAGTGGTCTTGTCCGGTCCAGGGAGCGAAGGTGACCCGGGCGGCGCCGCCCGGGTCACCTTCGCTCCCTGGAC
>JALVSV010000034.1 GCA_027024125.1 Methylothermaceae bacterium
GCGGCCATGTGGTTACTGGAGACAGACCCGAGATCGAGCGTTACCAGAAGCAGCGCGAAGATGGCCCATGCAGCAATGAGCAGGTGGGATTTCACTGGTGCCAGGCAGGGCTCAATTCGTGCACCGCTTCCACCATCGTCTCCACATTGGCGGGATTGACATCGGGCAGGATGCCGTGACCCAGATTGAAGACATGGCCCGTTCCTTTGCCGTAACTGTTCAATACATCCGCCACCCTTTCGCGGATAGTCGAAGCAGAAGCATACAATGTGATGGGATCAAGGTTGCCCTGCAATGCCACCTGTCCTCCCACCCGTTGGCGGGCCTGACCGATATCACAAGTCCAGTCCAACCCCAGGGCATCGAATTCCGCCTGGGACTGGGCCTCCAACCACTGGCCGCCCCCCTTGGTAAACAGGATCGTGGGGATCCGCTCAGAGCCTTCACCGGTATTCAGCCGTTGCCGGACTTTATGCGCAGCCTTCAGGGCAAAGTTCTGGTAATCCACGGGTGTCAATACCCCACCCCAGGTATCGAATAACATGACTGCCTGGGCACCCGCGGCAATCTGGGCATTGAGATAATCTGCCACCGCGTCCGAGAGTTTGTCCATTAATCGGGTCATCAACCCGGGACGGTCATACAACAAGGTTTTGACACGTTTGAAGTCGCGGGTGCTGCCGCCTTCCACCATATAGGTCGCCAGTGTCCATGGACTGCCGGCGAAACCGATCAGTGGAACCTTGCCGTCCAACTCATGGCGAATCAGACGCACTGCATCCATCACATAGCGCAAATCACTCTCGGGATCGATACGGGGCAGCTGTTCGATGTCGGCTTCGGAACGTAGCGGGTGTTGGAAGCAGGGTCCTTCCCCTTCCTTGAAGGACAGACCCAATCCCATGGCTTCTGGAATGGTCAAAATATCCGAAAAAAGGATGGCGGCATCAAGCCTGAAACGGCGCAAGGGCTGCATGGTCACTTCACAGGCCAACTCTGGATTGGTGCACAGATTCATGAAACTACCAGCCTGTTGACGAATCTGCCGGTATTCTGGCAAATAGCGTCCAGCCTGGCGCATGAACCATACCGGGGTGCGGGAAACGGGACGCTTGAGCAGCGCGTCGATAAAACAAAAACGGTCACTCATGAATGTTCCTTGTTGAGTTACTGTGAAAGGTACATGGTGGGCGGGGAGCAGGGGACTGGTTTTCGGGACGCCGTGAATCCTTCACTGGAGGCTCGGATGCGGCCGTCCAGGCCGCGTACGCCCTCAAACCACTCCCCTGCTCTCTGCCTGGTTCTTTCATGCACCGGGATAAAAAAATTTTTTCATGACCGTTAGACTGACAGCGCTCACTCTGTCTGTAGAGTCTGAGCCCTGGAAATTTCCTTTTGTACCGAACGCAATCTGCGCATCCAGGGCTTACCTAAATCCGAAGGCAATCGTTTTTTTGCCTCTTTGACTGCACCCAGTGATGGATAAATTCCGTACAGCAAAGGGTACCAGTCGCGACCATTACGCTGTTTGTGGTAAAAAGCCAAGGGCTCCAGCTGCTCGTGGCGACTGACGAAAGCGCGAAGATCCTCCAGCTTTTCGAAAGCAGCAATCTGAAGGGTGTAATGCAAGGGAGGTTGTTGCAGCAGCCAAGCGGCATCACGAAGACTCTCTTCAGGAGCGGTTGGTTTCTCTGGTTCGATCGTGGGTTCTGCCGCAACAGGTTCTGCGGTCGCCACGTCCTCTTGCATCTCGTCCGGCTGAACAACCTCTTCAGAAGGACCCTGAGGTAGTTGAGACGAAGGCACATTTTCAATTTCACCCTGTTGGCTGCCAGACCTGGAATCAGGCGACTCAGCTTCGGCGCCCGGTGCTTCACTGAGGTCCTCTAGCTGCTGGGTGTTCTCATTTGTTTCCAAGGCAGAAAATTGCGAGGCCTGTTCCTGCAGGGTCACCGCATCAGGTCCCTGGATGGGGATGGGCTCAATGGTGCCGAGGATCTCCATATCAGGTTCGAGTACTCCTGAATCTTTAACATTATGTGCCTTAGAATCAAATGAAGCAGGCATTTTCTCCGGGACTGACTGCATCTGCCACCAGGTCACGCCAACGACTGCCAATAGCACTAAAGCCAATGCGAGATAGATTGGTTTGGCAAGATCCCGATGCCATCGAATGGAGGGCTTTCCCATCCGTTCGAGAGCATAGCGACGAATGTTTGCAGGTATGCCATGAGAATGACCATAAACTCCTTCAGCTTCCGGACTTTCTGGATCGATGGTCTTTCCCATGCGGCTCCAGACAACCTGCAAATAAGCCTGGGACTGCTCTTCATTCAGAGGGGGCAGCTCGATGATGTGGGCTTCTTCCACCGCCCAAGGGTCACTCATGCCCTTGATATGAATATCATCTAGCCGCAAAGCCAAGACCATTCGTAACGAGGGGCAATGGAATGCGAACCGGCAAAGCGCATCCAGCACTCCAGGAATCAATCGACCAGCGTCATCAATGGCAAGAATCATCGTTTCGTCGCGACCAGCCATGGTCTCCAGCTTTTCACGCAGTTTCGGTTCGGATGAAGTTTCCATGCCCAATGATTTCGCCAGGGATTGCAGCAAAGATTCGAAACTCGAATCTCCGGATGCCTGGATCAAACAGATCTGCCAGCCTGGCAAAGATCGGCGAAGAAGTTGTTGCAGAATCGTGGATTTTCCGATTCCATCCGGCCCGGACAAAAAGATAGGTTGATCCAGATTGGCCAACAGATGAATGAGCAGATCAAATTTCTGTCTCCGCTCAGGAGCGAGAAAGTCGAATTCCTCCTGGCCATGTCTGGTTTCGGTCTCCTCAAACAGAGGCTCGCCCATACTCATTCAGTGTCGTTCTCAACAGTTCCAAAGGCACAGATGTGGGCAAGGTGGCCCGTCCAATCGCTTCCAATAAAATCAGGCGCAGCTGGCCATCAACATTTTTCTTGTCTACCGCCATCAAAGTCAGGAAATTTTCAGCATCCATCCCATCGGGGGGAACGACAGGCAGGCCTGCCCGGGCAATAAGCGCCACGATTCTTTCTACATCATGGTGGGTGAGCAGACCCAAACGCTCAGACAAATCCGCTGCTTGACACATGCCAATGGCCACAGCTTCTCCGTGGAGATAATGACCATATCCCATACCCGTTTCGATCGCATGCCCAAAGGTATGGCCAAAATTCAAAATCGCTCTAAGGCCTGCCTCACGCTCATCGTGGGCGACGACATCGGCTTTGTTTCTGCACGATCGTTCCACGGCATAGATCACTGTTTCAGGATCCCGCCCCACCAACCGTTCCATCTGATCTTCCATCCAGCAGAAAAAAGCTTGGTCACGGATCAATCCGTACTTGATCACTTCTGCAATTCCGGCCCTCAATTCCCGGTCTGGCAAAGTATCCAGAACCGACGTGTCTGCAATGACAGCCTGGGGCTGATAAAAGGCACCGATCATATTCTTGCCCAGGGGGTGGTTGACTCCGGTCTTGCCACCAACGGAAGAGTCCACTTGTGCCAACAAAGTGGTGGGGATCTGGATAAATGGGATCCCCCGCTGATAACAGGCAGCGGCAAATCCAACGATATCACCGATCACACCTCCCCCCAACGCAATCAAGGTGGCAGTACGACTGAACCGGTGCTTCAGTAGAACATCGAAAATCCTTTCCACCGTTGCCAATGTCTTATGCTGTTCTCCATCTGGAAGGATCAGCGGTACTTTCTCCGTCACCTCCAATTCAGCCATGACCCGCTCCAGATACAACGGCGCCACTATCTCATTGGTCACGACCATGACCTGTTGACCCCTGATATGACGGTCTAGAATCTCTGGCCGGTCCAGGAGGCTGTCACCGATATAGATTGGGTAACTGCGTTCCCCCAGATCAATTGTTAGTGTTTTCATGGTTGTGTATTCGGTAGGCCCTCACAATCTTTTTTACTGCCTGGCGACTCGAGCACAGGCCGGTATCGATGATGATATCGGCGGTGCTCTCATACAAGGGGGCCCTGACTTTCATCAAGGATCGCAGACGGGCCCCGGGGTTCTGCGTTTTCAACAGGGGTCGGTGGCTGTCTTTGTGGGTTCTTTCCAGCTGTTTTTCCACCGGACAGCGCAAATAAATCACGAAGCCATTCTGCGATAACAATTCCCTGTTTTCCTGACTGAGCACAATCCCACCCCCTGTCGCCAAAACGATTCCCTTCAAGTTGACGAGGGTCGCCAGCGCTTCACTTTCGCGTTTGCGGAATCCGGCTTCTCCTTCAAACTCAAAAATCATGGGAATATCAACCCCGGTCCGCGCTTCAACCTCCCGATCACTGTCAACGAAGCGCTTGCCAAGTTCCTTGGCCAACATTCTTCCAATGGTGGTCTTACCCGCCCCCATGGGGCCGATCAGGTAGATGTTGTCGCTGTATCTAGCCATGAAACAATATGAAAAAAGGCCGAGGAAACTCCCCGGCCTGCTAACAGTAACGCGGCAAACGCTGTTCGTCAATTCAGAAGGGTCGCCTCGATCAGTTCAAACAACGTTTTGTCGTTCTCTTCAATCATCCTCAGATCGGCGGAGTAATAATGGCCATTATATTCGACTACAGGCACATGAAGAATGTGTCCTTCCAACGTCGCCCGCATTGCTGCTTTTTTGAGTGAGTCGGTATCAGCCGCCGTCACCACTGTACCGATGGGTTCTGATTCGAGCAATTCGTACATCAACTTTCCATCTTCTCTATAAATCCTCAGCTCCCACCTGTATTCCATGCCATTCTTTTCCACCACTGGAAGGATCAGTATCCCGTCATTCACAGCGGCCGTTGATAGTGCGTTCTTGGAAACACCCATCAAGGACACGGAAGGCGTCAAACTGGTTTGCACGACCTGCAGTTCATACTGGTCATCGCTATAAGGCTCTATGACCAGAAATTCCTCGGTGATTTTCGCTGCGCTTTTGGTGGTTGAAGTTCCCTGTTGTGTTTGCGTAACGCTGGTTTCAGAGCCACATTCCACCTGTTTTTCCAGAATGACACTGCCGCTCTCATTCCGCTTCAATGGGGATGAAACGACCAGATAATAGTCTCCAGGATCTTTGAGCCCCACCTCCACTTTTCCACTGACGCCGAACGCCGGGTCGATGACCCCCAGCAGGGCATCATCTAACAAGCCCTTGTTGAGCGACAAATACAAATGCGACCACATGGCCATACCAGGCAGGTCGTCATCGGTGCCAGGGATACCATCGGATCCAGGCAGACAAGTCGCCAGTGGTACGTCCATATGCAACATGTCCTCATTTACCTTGGCGCCATCAAAGATATAAACGACCCACGGACCCTTGTTATCACTCATTTGACCGGAACAGGCAGCATTCCCCGGGCACAGATCTACCGACAGGATTTCATCCCCGCCACTTTCCAATCGATAGATATCGATATCGGAGCTGGTCATCAACTGACCAAAGATTCGAACTGCAGAGTTCAAGGCACTGGCCTGCGCCAGGGTATCATTGAACTCTATTTCCACATCGTGGAAGTTGGCATTGGGATTTCGCTCAATGGAACCTTGTAATGCATCTCCTGTTATATTGAAGGTATAATTGTCACGCGAGTCATCCACTGTGGAGATGACAATATAGAACGTTCCTGTTTTTTCAAGCCTTGAGGTATAAAGACGTTCTTGTTCAGTTGAGCTTTCCCTGACTTCCAAAACATTGCCAGATTCATCCAGGATGGCAATCTGCCATACCGAAGGACTGACAGGTATTTCAATGTTGACCAGAGAATCGGGCTGGGTATTTTGCAATGCAAACCAGTCTTCATCCTCAAGGGAAAACAACTGACCACTCACTGGTATCCCAGGCTCAATGGGTACGGCAGCGGCAATGTGGTTGTTTGGTTCCACTTCGTATTGTGATTGCTGGATGAAATCGTCATACCTTGAAGTCAAGGGTATCTGAATCTGTTCACCTGAAACGCTGAAATAGTAGGTTCCCCCTGCACCATCATCCGAAGTCAACCGGATGAAATAGTCACCTCGTTTGGGCAATACAAAAAAGGCCTTTTGATCTTTGTTTTGACTTGGAATGACAGCCAATATGTCTTCATCCCCGTCCAACAAGGATAAGGTCCATGCATTTTCCGATCCGGGAACTGAGACCTCGATAATGCTGTTCGATGAATTGGCTTGAAAGTGGAACCAATCCTGATCCTGGGAAGATTGAAATCTACCCCCATAGATCGATCCAGGCTGAAGAGCGGTTGCGCTATCTGGATTGTCATTCGGCTCCAATTCTGAAATGATATTGCTATTATCAACAGTTCCTGTATTTGTGTTCGTATCACCTTGTTGATTATTATCACTTCCGGTGTTGGAATCACTTCCGGCGTTGGAATTGGTCCCACCAGACGTATTCCCCCCCAGTCCAGAAGATCCCGGAAAGGGTTCTCCTGCAATCGGATTATTTCCGATGAGGTTATCCAGCAAGTCAGCCTGTAAATTGGGACATATGCCCATACTCAGGAACAGACCAACAGGGATCGCACTTAATTTACTCTTCATTTGCCATGCCTCAGCTTCTTTCACACAAAATTTGCATTCATTTCAGACAGCAATCTCTACATTTGAATAGCTTGCTTCAGGATCTTTGGAGTGATGAAAATCAACAGTTCATTTTTCTTGTCTATGTTTCCGACCTTGCGGAAAAAGAACCCAAAACCTGGAATACTGCCGAAAAACGGCACCTTATCCACGTTTTTACGTTTTTCGTGCTCATAGACCCCGCCAAGGACCACGGTCTCACCGTTTGCCACCTGAACCGTGGTACGGATTTCCCGTTTGTTGATCGCGATCGCCCCCTGAGGTGTCTTTTCTCCTGGCGCATCCTTCTTCACCAGCAAATCCATCACCACTTTGTCATCCGGAGTGATATGGGGGGTCACATCCAGCTTCAATACAGCCTCCTTGAACTGGGTCTGGGTCCCATTTTGGCTGACTGTCTGGAAAGGAATTTCCACACCCTGCTCGATGGAGGCCTGGGTTTGGTCCTGGGTGACCACTTTGGGCATGGAAATGACTTCCCCACGGTTCTCTGCCTGCAAAGCTGAAATCTCCAGGCGCATCAGGTAGTCATTCAGCTTAAAGATGGCTATGCCAAAAGCGCCGCCTGCCCCTGATCCCACGGCTGCAGGCAGATCGACGATCGATCCAACGGCATCCAACGCACCTCCAAGGGAAGTTTGGGTGTCGCCGGGACTACCGGTATCACGCCGAGCGGCCAGTTTGACCCCCAGTTCACGAGCGAAGCCATCGTCGGCAATCACAACCCGGGATTCGATCAAGACCTGACGAACCGGACGATCCAGCCTGTGAACCAGCTTGCGTATCGCCTGCAGATTCGTTGGCGTGTCTTTGACAATCAGAATATTGGTACGCTGATCAATATTCACCTCTCCCCGAGGAGACAGGATCGAACCCCCGCCAACAGCGCCATCGGCCGCAGAAGACCTGCCGTCATCGAAGGTTGTGGCGTATTCGGGGACAGTTCCCGTATCTTCCCTGGCGGCT